>NZ_DASQNA010000023.1 GCF_035645195.1 Paenibacillus sp.
TTCAGCCTTGGTCTCTTCAGGATACTGGGTGAACTTTTGCCCTTTCTTTGGCGGCATAGAAAAATCCCCTCCGGTCAACAGTGTTTCATCCATGATACCATGGACTCTTTTTTCACTGTCTACCATGAGGGGATAATACCAGCGCCGGTAATTCGGCGCCTCTGTTTTTTATACAAACGCGACGGTTTTTTTCCTTATCCGCTTCGTCGATGACCGATATAATTAACGATGTAAGCAGTTACAGTTACAGACAGATAGCAAATAGGGAGGTTAACTCTATGAAAAAGAAGGTACTGACAGCCCTCGCGCTCGTGACGGCTCTCACCGTGTCGGCTTGCGGCGGCGGCGCAGGTACGGGAACGACCGATTCCGGCAACGCGGGCTCGGGCGGCGCGGCGCAGCCGGAAACGTCGAACGGCGGCGGCGCGGCGGAGCAGGTTACGCTTCGCATGGCATGGTGGGGCGGCCAGCCTCGGCACGACTATACGCTTAAAGTTATCGAAATGTACGAGAAAGCGAATCCGCACGTCAACATCGAAGCGGAATACGCGAACTGGGACGACTACTGGAAGAAGCTGGCGCCGCAAGCGGCGGCGAACGAGCTTCCGGACATCATCCAGATGGACCTCGGCTACCTCGCGCAATACGGTCAAAACAATCAGCTCGAAGATCTGACGCCGTATATCGGCAATCAAATCGACGTGACGAACATCAACGAGAACGCAGTGAACGGCGGTGCGCTCGGCGGCAAAATTTACGGCTTCAACCTCGGCGTCAACGCGCTTCAAGTGCACTACGATCCGGTGCTGCTCAAGCAAGCGACGGGCCTCGACAAACTGCCGGACAACTGGACGTGGGAACAGTACGAAGAGCTTGCGAAGCAAGCGGCGCAAAACGGCTTGTACTTCGATACGGGCCTGAAGCCGGAAGTGTTCTTCAACTACTATCTCCGCACGAAAGGCGAGACGCTGTACAGCGCGGACGGCACGTCCCTCGGCTACGAGGATGACCAGTTGTTTATCGACTACTTCGGTCTGACGAAGCGTCTAGCGGAAGCGAACGCGACGCCGAAACCGGACGTCACGGCGCAAATCAAAGGCGTGGAAGACGATCTGATGGTCAAAAACAAAGCGGTCAGCGTATGGCAGTGGACGAACCAATACGTCGGCATTCAGCAGGTGGCGGGCCGCGACCTCGCGATGCATCCGCTCCCGGGTCCGGACGCGAACAAAGGCTTGTTCCTGAAGCCTTCCATGTTCTTCTCGATCTCGAAGAACTCCAAGGCGAAAGAAGAAGCGGCGAAGTTCATCAACTTCTTCGTCAACGATGTCGAAGCGAACAAACTGATTCTCGGCGACCGCGGCGTACCGGTATCCTCCGTCGTGAAAGAAGGCGTCAAGCCGTCCCTCAGCGCGGAGCAAGCGAAAGTATTCGACTTCATTACGTGGGCAGAGCAAAACAGCAGCGCGGGCGACCCGCCGGATCCGATCGGCGCGGCGGAAGTTATGGCAGCATTCAAGACGTATGACGAAATGATGAAGTTCGGCCAAATTACGGCGGAAGAAGCGGCAAAAGAATTCCGGGAAGAAGCAAACTCGATTCTGGGCAAGAACAAGTAAGAAGCTTTCAGGGTTGTCGAAGTAAGGACGATAGCTGATCGCGAGATCGGCTATCGTCGTTTCTGCCCCGGCACGCGAGTTCCATATCACAGGATTGGGAGTTGGTTGACGTGAATAGAGCGCTGAAAAACCAACTGACGGGGTATTTTTTCATAAGCCCGTTCATTATTGGATTTCTTGCATTCACCTTATTTCCAGTCGCGGCATCGCTATACTTATCGTTTACAGAATTTAATATGTTTACTGCGCCGCGATGGATTGGATTTGAAAATTACGCCGAAATGTTCACCGGCGACCGAAAATATTGGAAGTCCGTAAAAGTTACATTTTACTATGTTTTCGTCGGCGTTCCGCTGCGTCTAGCGTTCGCGTTGTTTATCGCCATGATCCTGAACCGCGTTTCGCGCGCAATCGGCCTTTACCGGACGATGTTCTATCTCCCGTCGATCATCGGCGGCAGCGTCGCGGTATCGATCATGTGGCGCAACCTGTTCGGCGACGAAGGCATCGTGAACCTCGGGCTGATGGCCCTCGGCATCGACCCGGTCCGCTGGTTCGGTAACCCGACCGCGGCGCTTTGGATGCTGATTCTGTTGTCGGTTTGGCAGTTCGGTTCCTCGATGCTCATCTTCCTCGCGGGCCTCAAAAACATCCCGACGGAATTGTACGAGGCGGCGAGCGTGGACGGAGCGAACGGGCTTCACAAGTTTTTCAAAATTACGCTTCCGATGTTGAGCCCGGTTATTCTCTTCAATGCCGTCATGCAGACGATCGCGGCGTTCATGAGCTTTATACCGGCGTATATCATCTCGAAAGGCGAGGGCGGTCCGCTCGACGGCACGCTGTTGTACTCGCTGTACTTGTTCCGACAAGCGTTCGTCTTCTTCGATATGGGCTACGGCTCCGCGATGGCATGGATCATGCTCTTGATCGTCGCTTTGCTTACATTCTTGCTCTTTAAATCTTCGAAATTCTGGGTGCACTACGAATCGAAAGGGGACTGATCCGCATGGTCGCATCGAAATATATCCGGAAATACACGTATCATGTGCTCGTGTCCGCATTCGCGATTCTGATGCTGTACCCGGTCGTATGGCTGTTCGTCAGCTCGTTCAAAATCAGCGAGCAAATTTTCGTGACGGCCGGAACTCTCATTCCGGACCCGTTCACGATCCAGAACTACTTTATCGGCTGGCAGGGCGTCGGGGGGCATACGTTCGGGACGTTCATCAAAAACTCGCTGATTATCGTCGTGTTATCGACGATCGGCGCCGTCTTCTCCTCGGCGATGATCGCCTTCGGTTTCGCGCGGACGAACTTTTTCGGCAAAGGGCTTTGGTTTACGCTGATGATGATGACGCTCATGCTGCCGTTCGAGGTCGTCATCATTCCGCAGTATATCGTGTTCGCTAAGCTCGGCTGGTTGAATACGTTCAATCCGATCGTCGTGCCGCAATATTTCGGCATCCCGTTCTTCATCTTCTTGCTCGTCCAATTCATCCGCACCATTCCGCATGAGCTGGACGAAGCGGCGACGATCGACGGCTGCGGCAAGTTCCGTTTGTTCTTCCGGGTCATCCTGCCGCTCATCGTTCCGGCGATGGCGACGGCCGCCATCTTCTCGTTCTACTGGCGCTGGGAAGATTTGCTCGGTCCGGTGCTGTACTTGAACAAGCCTGCGATGTACCCGGTATCGATGGCGCTAAAGCTGTTCCTCGACAGCGAAACGCTTTCGAACTGGGGCGCGATGTTCGCCATGTCCGTCGTCAGCCTGGTTCCGGTGTTGGCCGTATTCTTCCTGTTCCAGCGCTACATCGTGGAAGGCATCAGCACGACAGGGTTGAAATAATCCAACATGGATTCGGGAGGAGAAGTCGAAATGCCGCCGTTATCGTATGACGAGAATAAGCTGCGCGAGGTAATCGACCGCGTCGTCGACCGTACGTTCGCGATGGATTTCAATTGGGATTGGCCCGCGGGCGTAGCGTTCCACGGAGTATGCGAGGCATATGAAACTACGGGCAACGCATCGTACATGGAGCGCCTGAAAGAATGGGTCGATCTAGAGATGGAGGACGGGCTGCCCAAGCTGACCGTCAACGGCGTGTCCGTCGGCCACTCGCTCATCTCCTTGTATAAGTACACGGACGACGAGAAATATTTGGAGATCGCGAAGCAAATGGCCGAATATTTGACGCACGAAGCGCCCCGTTTCGGCGATGGCATTTTCCAGCACACGGTCAACTCGGTGAAGGACGTGTTCCCGGAGCAGGCGTGGGTCGACACGATGATGATGGCGGGATATTTCCTGCTGCGCATGGGCGACTTGCTCGGACGCGAGGACTACTTCGCGGACGGCCTGCGCCAGTATCACGGACACGAGGATTTGCTGCAGGACGAAACGACGAATTTGTATTATCACGGATGGGATAACGTCGCGAAAAACCACATGTCCGGCATTTTCTGGGCGCGCGGCAATTCGTGGGCGTCGTATACGATGGCGCGGGCGCTCGAGCTCGTGCGCGTACAGCATCCGTCGTACATGATTGTCGACTGCTCGCTGCGCGACCAACTCAGCGCGCTCGTACGCCTCCAATCGGAGGAAGGACTGTGGCACACGGTGCTGACGGATCCGACGTCGTATTTGGAAACGTCCGGCTCGGCCGGCATCGCGGCAGGGCTCCTGTCTCGCGGCAAAATGTACAACCGCCAAGTGCAGAAGGCGCTGGACGGCATTCTCGCGCGCATCTCCGACAACGGCACCGTGACAGGCGTTTCCGCCGGCACGGCGGTCATGGACGACGCGCAAGGCTACAAAGACGTGCCGTACAAGCGCATCCAAGGCTGGGGACAAGGGCTGACGCTTGCGTTCCTCGCGATGGTGCTGCGCCGCGGCGAGCAGAGCGATTGGTAAAAAGAAACGGAGGAGCGGCCGCTCCTCCGTTTTTGCATACTGATACGAAAAGCCCCCGGATCACGCCGATCCGGGGGCTTGCCGCGTGCGCTGGGGCTAGACGGAAGGCGCCCAAGACGGCTGCGGTCCGAACCGGCCCGGCGTTAAGCGCCGAGCGGCACGGAGACGACGAACTCGATCATTTTCGGCTCCGGCGTGCTGACGGATACGTTGCCGCGATACTGGCGCACTTTCTGTCTGACGATGGACAATCCGAGCCCGGAGTGGCCTGACGACTTTTTCGTCGTATACGTCGGCTGGAACATGCGCGAAAGCTCCTCGTCCGACAACGTTCTGCGCAGCGTATTCGAGACGGAGAAATGAATTTCGTCTTGCTCGAGCCAGCCCTCGACGCGAACGACTCGATGCTCCGGCTCCAGCTCCATCACTTCCTCGAAGGCGTTGTCGATCAAATTGGCTAAAATTTTCACGATGTCTACCGACTTCACGCCCTTGATGCCGACTATGTCGGTCATGCCTTCGAATCGGAAGGAGAAATCGATCCGCTGACGCAGCGCGACGGCCGCCTTCGCCTGGATGATCGCCGCGATCGCAGGATGGCCGATGTTCACGATGTCGCTCACGGCGATCGTTTCGTCGACGAGCTCTTTGACATATCTATGCAGCTGGTCGTATTTTTTCGCGTCGGCCATCGCTTTCAACGTATGCAGATGATTGACGAGATCGTGCCGCTCGCCGCGAACGGCGACGAACAGCGATTGGACTTCTTCGTTGTAATCGTCCTGAACCGCTTGCACGACTTCGTCCTGCGCCCGATTGACGAAACGGTACAGCGCGTAAATCATCGCGACGCTCGCAAGGAGCGCGATGGTCGTGACCATGAGGAGGTTCATCAGCTGGTCGCGCAGCTTCGATTGAATGACGGCGTAGTCCGACGTAATGCCGATGACATACGGTTGTCCGAACGCGGGATCCTGCACCGGAAAATAAGAGCGGTACACCGTGCGTCCGTCGATCGTCATCAGCGAATGGACCGCCTGATCGCTCCGGTACGCGCGTTCGATCGCTTCCGCATCGTTCGGCGAACGCAGCGTATAGGTGCCGAACAAAATTTTCCGAGACTGATACTGATTGAGTTCGACGCCGTTGCGGATATTGACGAGCTCGTCGTCGGGCACGGAGAACGTGAGCGGGTTGAACAAGGCGATTTCGGCCAAAAAATTGTGGTGCCGCAACGTGTCGTTTATGACGGTTTGGACCCCGGTGTACTGCTCAAGCTCGTTGACGTAGTAGGTGTTCATGATCGGATTGATCAAGTAGTTGGTCGAACCGTCGTAAAAATATCCGAATTTGTTTTTCGTGTCCGATAAAATCGCGGCGGACGGGGCGATTTCGCCTGCCCAGTAATGCTCCATGCTTTGCCCGTACTCCAATCCTTCGACGCGTCGATGCTCGAACAGCTGCTGGAACGCTTCGAAATAGTTGTCCCACGTTTTCGAGCTGAGCCCGATTTCCCTCGGATCGGACGAGCGAACGCTGACGACGTCGTCGGGGGTGCGGGCGAACAGCGTAATGTAGCTGACGCCGAGCTCCTTCGCCAGTTCTTTCAGCCGGGCGTTGTCGACTTGATCGTAGGACGGCGGCAGCGCGTATTTCGCCGCGATCGCCGCGGATCGCAAATTGGCGGCCATCAATCGATCGACGTAGTGGTACGCCTGCTGCGAGCGTTGGACGCTGATTGTAATCTGCGCGGACACTTCCCTCATTTGCGTTTCCAACGATTTATGCAATTCTGTTTTCGTCATGTAGTAGTTCGCGATGTCGTTCACCAGCAATAACGCGGCGACGAAAAAGAAGAGAGTCAATGAAAGTTTACGACCGACCATAGCGTCCTCCTGCTACTAGTTCCTTCTTTATAAGAATACATCAAAATGGAAAATTTTTATAGCAATATTCGACATGATCCGAGGGTCGTCGACACTTTTTTTAAAGAATTGTACATAGGTCAATAAAAATAGGGATAGATATAGGGTGAGGGGCTATATTATACTATAGGAAAAGAGGAGGAGTGCCCTTATGGAAAACGGTCGGGATCATCATCACCACCATCATCACGGCGAAGGGGAGGAGCGCAAAAGCCATCACCCCGACAAAGTGAAAGCGAATTTGATCAGCCGCCTGAACCGGATCGAAGGCCAGGTGCGGGGCGTCAAAGGCCTGATCGAGAAAGACACGTACTGCGACGACGTGTTGAACCAAATTTCGTCGATTCAATCGGCGCTTAACGGCGTAGGGAAGCTGCTCCTAGAGCATCATATGAAAAGCTGCATCATCGAGCGCATTCAAGAAGGGGATGCCGAAGTGATCGACGAGCTGCTCGTCACCGTGAACAAGCTGATGAAATGAGGAAGCGAATCACCCAGCTTCCCTCTTGACAAAGGTAGGGTACGGGGGTATATTATAAATATCTTACACTACATGAAGGAGATGTTGGACGATGACGACGATTACGTTCCAAGTGCAAGGCATGAGCTGCAACCATTGCGTCAATTCCATCGAGGGAGCGCTGTCCGAAATTGGCGCGACCGGCAAAGTCGACTTGGCAAACGGCACCGTTACGGTGCAATATGAAGAGAGCAAGCTGTCGGCGGACGCACTGAAAGAAGCGATCGAAGAACAGGGCTACGACGTCGTCAGCTGACGGAAACCGCTGGGGGAGAGAAGGCCATGCAAGCTGCGGACGGAAAGCCGCTGGAGCGGGCGACCTTACGCATTACGGGGATGACCTGCGCAGCGTGCGCGAACCGAATCGAGAAAGGGCTCGGCCGCATGCCCGGAGTCGCTGCGGCGACGGTCAATCTCGCCATGGAGACGGCGCGCGTCGAATACGTGCCCGGCGAGGTGGATCTGGCCGCGTTGCAGGCGAAGGTGGAGAAACTCGGTTACGGCGCGCTCCCCGCGGAGGAGGCGGCGGACGCCGAACGGGAACGGCGTGAGCGGGAGCTGCGGCGCCAGCGGGGGAAGCTGGCGCTGTCCTCCGCGCTGTCGCTGCCGCTGCTGTGGGCGATGGCGGGCCATTTCGGGTTGACTTCATGGCTGTATGTACCCTCCTTGTTTATGAACCCGTGGTTCCAGCTGGCGCTTGCGACGCCGGTGCAGTTCGTCGTCGGCCGGACGTTTTACGTCGGCGCGTACAAGGCGCTGCGGAACGGCTCCGCCAACATGGACGTCCTGGTCGCGCTGGGCACGTCGGCAGCGTACTTCTATAGCTTGTATTTTACGCTGGCGCCAGCCGCCGACGCCGAGGCGCATCACGGGCCGCCGCTGTATTACGAGACGAGCGCCGTCCTCATTACGCTCGTCGTGCTCGGGAAGCTGCTCGAGGCGCGGGCGAAGGGACGCACGTCGGCGGCGATCCGCTCGTTAATGGGCTTGCAGGCGAAGACGGCGCTCGTCGTGCGCGGCGGCGCGGAGCTCGCCGTGCCCGTCGAACGAGTCGAGGTCGGCGATCTCGTCGTCGTGCGGCCGGGCGAGAAAATTCCGGTCGACGGCGTCGTCGTCGAAGGCGCTTCCGCCGTCGACGAGTCGATGCTGACCGGCGAAAGCTTGCCGGTCGACAAGCGCGCCGGCGATTCGGTCATCGGCGCGACGATCAACAAGCATGGCACGCTGCTGTTTCGGGCGACGCGGGTCGGCCAGGATACGGCGCTCGCGCAAATCGTCAAGGTCGTCGCGAACGCCCAAAGCTCCAAAGCGCCGATCCAGCGCGTCGCCGACCGGATCTCGGGCGTGTTCGTGCCGATCGTCGTCGCGCTGGCGGCGCTCGTGTTCGCCGGTTGGTACGTCTGGTTCGCCCCGGGGGAACTGACGCCGGCGCTCGACGCCGCGATCGCCGTCCTCGTCATCGCGTGCCCGTGCGCGCTCGGTCTCGCCACGCCGACATCCATTATGGCGGGCTCCGGGCGGGCCGCCGAGCTGGGCGTGCTGTTCAAGGGCGGGGAGCATCTCGAAGCGGCGCATCGTCTCGACACGATCGTGCTCGATAAGACGGGCACGATCACGAAGGGCAAGCCCGAGCTGACGGACGTTCGCAGCGAGCTGGACCGCGACGTGTTCCTGAAGCTCGTCGGCGCTGCGGAGAGCCGGTCGGAGCATCCGCTCGCCGAGGCGATCGTCGCCGGCGCCAAGGCCGCCGGGCTGACGCTGTCGACGCCGTCCGCGTTCGAGGCGGTGCCGGGCGCGGGCGTCGCCGCCGTCGTGGACGGCCGGAGCGTGCTCGTCGGCACCCGGCGGCTCATGGAGGCGCGCGGCGTCGACGCGCGCCGGGCGTACGAGGCGATGGCGCGCCTCGAGGAAGCGGGCAAGACGGCGATGCTCGTCGCCGTCGACGGCCGGTATGCCGGGCTTGTCGCGACGGCGGATGCGGTGAGGCCGACGTCGAAGGCGGCGATCGAGCGCCTTCGCGCGATGGGTCTTGCGGTCGTCATGCTGACCGGCGACAACGCGCGCACCGCGCAGCGGATCGCGGCCGAAGTCGGCGTCGACCGGGTACTCGCCGAGGCGGCGCCGGAAGGGAAGGCCGCCGAAGTTCGTCGGCTGCAGGAGCAGGGCCGCAAGGTCGGCATGGTCGGCGACGGCATCAACGACGCGCCGGCGCTCGCGGTCGCCGACATCGGCATGGCGGTCGGCACCGGCGCCGACGTCGCGATCGAGACGGCGGGCGTCGCGCTCATGCGCGGGGATTTGACCGCCGTCGCCGACGCCATCGAGCTGAGCCGCCGGACGATGGTCAATATCCGGCAAAATTTGTTCTGGGCGCTCGCGTACAACGCGCTCGGCATCCCCGTCGCGGCCGCGGGGCTGCTCGCCCCGTGGGTGGCCGGCGCGGCGATGGCGTTAAGCTCCGTGTCGGTCGTCCTGAATGCGCTGCGTTTGCAGCGGATGAAGTTGTAGGGCGGCCGTCCGGGTACATTGATCATCGGCAACGCATTTAGAGCATAGGGTTACGTATCGAAGAGCGCCGCTGTTCGCCGCAGCGGCGCTCTTCGAGCGTCGCAGCGAGAGGAGTGCGGTAGGTTCATGGAATCGACGGAACGGCCGCTGATCGAGACCGGTCGGCGGGATCATGTCATCTTCGCAATCGTCACTGTACTGTATTGGGTTTCGTTGTATACATACATCCCGATCTTATCGCCGTATTTGCTGGAAGAGCTGCACGTCGGCGCGGCGCTCGCCGGCATTATTTTAGGCACGTACGGTTTTATGCAAATTTTGCTCCGGCTTCCGCTCGGCATTTGGTCCGACCGTCTGCGCCGCCGCCGCCCGTTCATCGCGCTCGGCCTGCTGACCGGCGGCTTGTCCTGCCTGCTGTTCGCCGTCGGGGATCATCCGGGTTGGGCGCTGGCCGGCCGAGCGATGAGCGGTGTGTGCGCTTCCACTTGGGTCGCCTTCACCGTGCTGTACGCGGCTTATCACACGCGCAAAGACGTGCAGCGGGCGATGAGCTCGATCAGCTTTCTGATCGTCGTCGGACAGCTGATCGGCATGGGCGTCAGCGGCTGGCTCGCGGACCTTTACGGCTCTAAAGCGACGTTCTACGCGGGCGCCTTGGCCGGTGCCGTCGGGCTGTTTTTCGTCTTCGGCGTGAAGGAGCCGACGGGGGGCGTCGCCCGGAGCCCGATGCGCTTCGCCGACATCGGGACCATCGTGCGGAACGCGACGCTTCTGCGCGTATCCGTGCTGTCGATTTTGGCGCACAGCGTCTTGTTCATCACGATGTTCGGCTTCACGCCGTCGTACGCGACGGCGACGCTCGGCGCGACGCGCTGGGAGCTGAGCCTGCTCAGCTTCGCGTTCATGGTGCCGCACGCCTTCGCGCAGCTGTACAGCGGCCGGCTGCTGGCGCCTCGCCTCGGCGCTTGGACGACGATCGCGGTCGGGCTCGCGGTCAGCGGGTTGTGCACGCTGGCGATCCCGTTCGCGGCGTCGCTGCCGGCGCTGTACGCCACGCAGGCGCTCAACGGCCTGGCGCAAGGGCTGCACATGCCACTGTTCCTCGCGCTCGCGATCCAAGGCGTGCAGGCGGAGAAGCAGGCGACGGCCATGGGCTTCTACCAGTCCGCCTACGCCGCCGGCATGTTCGGCGGTCCGTTCGCCGCCGGCTGGATCAACGAAATCGGCGGCCTCAACGCCGGCTTTTGGCTGGGCGGCGTGATCGGGCTCGCGTCCGCTCTCGTCGCGGTCCGCTTCGGCGCCGCCGCCCGCCGCGCGGCCGAAGGACGCGCCGGGTAAGCGCCGCCCGCTCCCGCCTCGCGGCGTTACCGAGCTGCTCGGCCTCCTCGGCCGGGCGGCTTTTTCGTGCTTGCGCCTCGCCGCCGAGCTAGGAATTCCGCTTACCGCGCTAGTAATATTGCAGATTTGCGCAAAATTTCCGCCGAACATGCCGTTTTGACCCCGTCCTGGGGCCGTCCGGAGGCAAATAGCCCGAACTTGCGGCTAAGTGTCCCGTCCGAGGCCGTCCGGAGGCAAATAAGCGCAAGCATGCGGCTAAGTGCCTCGTCCAGGGCCGTCCGGGGGCAAATAAGCGCAAGCATGCGGCTAAGCGCCTCATCCGGGGCCGTCCGGAGGCAAATAAGCGCAAACTTGCGGCTAAGTGCCTCGTCCGGGGCCGTCCGGGGGCAAATAGGCGCAAACTTGCGGCTAAGCGCCTCGTCCGGGGCCGTCCGGAGGCAAATAAGCGCAAACTTGCGGCTAAGCGCCTCATCCGGGACCGTCCGGAGGCAAATAAGCGCAAATTTGCGGCTAAGTGCCTCAGCCCGTCCGCCTCCTCTGGGACGAAATTCCACCCGAACTCCTGCAACATTCAGAAACCGACCGGCGTTAGAATAGGCGAGGAGTTCGACAGAGATCACAGAGGAGGGACCATCATGAAATTTTATAACAAACGGAAATTGGCGCTGCTCGCGGCGCTCGCGCTGGCGTTGACCGCGGCGGGCTGCAGCGGCGCGGCGGACGGCGAAGAGCCGGGCGCATCGGAGCAGCCATCGCAAGAGTCGCCATCGCAAGAAACACCTTCGCAAGAGTCGCCGACGGAACAGACGCCGGAAGCGGAGCAACCCGCGGAAGAGCAAAGCGAAGCGGCGCTGGGCGTCGAGAAGGGCGCCTCGAAAACGATCGATACCGAAATCGAGGGCATGTCCGAGCAGGTCAACGTGACGGAATACACGCTGACGCCGTACAACATTCAATTCGTGCTGCGCACCGACATGGGCGAGCCGACGGTCGAGGACGGCAAAGTCGTATACAAAACGCAAATGGGCGACGACGTCGCGACGATCAGCTTCGAAGTGAAAGAAGGCATGACGATGGACGACGCGGTCGCCGAGGCGCAGCAGGCGTACGCGGACGGTTACGAAGCGCAGGAGCCGGCCGACATCGGTACGGATTTGAACGGCTATTCGGGGAAAATCCAAGGGTTCCAGAAGGAAGACTATTTCTACGGCTTCCACGTGTTCAGCGTGAACGACAACGCGCTCGTCATCCATCACAGCTACCCCGCCGAGGCGGGCGACGGCATGGGCGCCGTCATGCACGAAATGCTGCAATCGATTCGATAATCATCCGAACGACGACGGAAAACAAACCGGCGGACGCGACGCGTTCGCCGGTTTTTGCATGAGAAACGGCTTGCCGGGTATCTTATGGAATAATCGGTGGCAATCTAGACGACTGGAGTGCACTTGATGGAAATAATCGTCCTGCTCGCATTGGTGCTGCTTAACGCGTTCTTCGCCGCATCGGAAATCGCACTTATTTCCCTTAACGACAACAAAATCAAACTCATGGCCGAGGAAGGGCACAAGAAGGCGGTCATGCTGCAACGGCTGCTCAGCGAGCCGAGCCGGTTTCTGGCGACGATCCAGATCGGCATCACTCTTGCCGGCTTCATGGCGAGCGCGTTCGCGGCAGGCAGCTTCGCGGACGATCTCTCCGCCTTCTTGATCGGCGCGGGCACGCCGCTGCCCGCGGGGGCGGTGCAGACGTTCTCGGTCGTCCTGATCACGCTGCTGCTGTCCTATTTCACGCTCGTGCTCGGCGAGCTCGTCCCGAAGCGGCTCGCGATGAAGAAGGCCGAGCCGATCGCGATGCTGGCGGCGCGGCCGCTGACGCTGCTGTCGATCGTGTCGGCGCCGTTCGTGAAGCTGCTGACGCTGTCGACCAACGTCATCGTGCGGCTGTTCGGCGTCGATCCGAACGCGAAGGACGAAGAGGTGACCGAAGAGGAAATCCGCATGATGGTCGATGTCGGCGAGGAGCGCGGCGCGATTCAAGAGAACGAAAAAATGATGATCAACAACATTTTCGACCTGGATACGAAAACGGTGGAGGACATCATGACGCACCGCACCGATCTCGTCGCCGTCCCGGTCGACGCCACGTCGAAAGAGGTCGTGCGCCTCATCAACGAGGAAAAATACACGCGGATGCCGGTATACGAAGGGGCGATCGACAACATCGTCGGCGTCCTGCACGTGAAGGACATCGTGCAATACATGGAGGCGTGCGAAGATCGGGAGTTCCGGCTCGCCGACATGATCCGGGCGCCGCTGTTCGTGCCCGCTTCGCGGAGAATCGACGATCTGTTCAAGGACTTCCAGAAGAGCAAAGCGCATTTCGCGGTCGCCATCGACGAATACGGGGGCACGGCCGGCATCGTCACGATCGAGGACCTGCTGGAGGAGATCGTCGGGAACATTTTCGACGAGCACGACGAAGAGGATGACGAGAGAGAGGTCGATCGGCTCGAGAACGGCGCGTTCGTGTTCAAGGGCAGCGTATCGCTCGAGCTGGCGGAGGACGTGCTCGATATCGACTTGCCGACGGAGGAGTTCGATACGATCGCCGGCTTCCTGATCGGGCGGCTCGGCGCCATCCCGGATCCGTCGGAGCGAGCCCGCATCGAAGAGGCCGGATACGCGTTCGAGGCGGACGAGATGGCCGGCCGCCGGATCGCGAGGGTGAAGGTGGAGAAGCTGTAGACCCCCTTCCGAAACGCATCCGACGCAGCGGACAATTCCGCGGAAAATACGCCTTGCCAACGCGCAAGTCCCCATGGTAATATCTAACATCAAACGGAAGGGTTTCTAGGGATTCGCCGGGACGGACGCAGGGCGCGCGATGCGCAAACATGCGATCCGCTTCGAAGGAACCGAGCGAAACCGGCGCAGCCGAACAACCGCTGCCGCTACACCGTAAGGGATAAAAGACCTTCGGCAAGTTCCGCCTCCCAAGGCGAACTGGGCCGGCAGGTCTTTTTTGCTTTACCGGGAGAAAGAGACAGAGGGGAGCGGGAGAACCATGAAGGCGATCGTAGTGGAGGGGCTGACGAAAACGTTCCGCACGAAGCGGAAGGCGGAGGGGCTCGCGGCCGCCGTGCGCGGGCTGTTCCGCCCGGACGTCGTCGACCGGACGGCGGTGGCGCCGATTTCCTTCGAGGCGGTCCAAGGGGAGACGCTGGCGTTCCTCGGGCCGAACGGGGCCGGAAAATCGACGACGATCAAAATGCTGACGGGTATCCTGCATCCGAGCGGCGGCGAGGCGAGCGTGCTCGGACTGACGCCTTGGCGGGACCGGGCGAAGCTGTCGTACCGGATCGGGAGCGTGTTCGGGCAAAAATCGCAGCTGTGGTACCACCTGCCGCCGATCGACACGTTCGAGCTGATGCGCAGCATTTACGAGCTGCGGCGGCGAGACTACGAGCGGCGGCGCGACCTGCTGATCGAACGGTTCCGCCTGCAGCCGTACTTGCAGACGCCGGTGCGCAAGCTGTCGCTCGGCGAGCGAATGCGCTGCGAATTGGCCGCGGCGCTGCTGCATCGGCCGGACATCGTCTTCCTCGACGAACCGACGATCGGTCTCGACGTCGTCGTGAAGCAGCATATCCGCGAGCTGATTCGGGAGCTGAACCGGGAGGAAGGGACGACGTTCTTCCTCACCTCTCACGATCCGGGCGATATCGAACAGCTGTGCCGGCGCGCGATCGTCATCAACCACGGGCGCATCATCCTCGATCAGCCGGTCGCGGTGCTGAAGCGGGAGCTGCTGACGCAAAAAACGGTGAAGCTCGAGCTTGCGAATGCGGAAGCGGCGGAGCGGTTCGCTTGCGAAGGCGCGCGCGTCGTCGAGCGGTCGGAGCGGCGCGTCACGCTGTCCGTCGATACGGCGGCGACGTCCATCGAGCGCGTGCTCGCAGGCATCGTCGGGACGGTGCCGATCCGCGACGTGACGATCGAAGACCCGCCGATGGAGGACATCATTGCGCATATCTACGAGAAGAAAGGGGAGACGTCTGCATGAAGAACGCGGTGCTGGGCCTAAGGAAATACCCGGCGGTCACGCGGATGACGCTGAAGCATTCGTTCGCGTACCTTGCCGACTTTTTCGTGCGGACGGTGTTCCTGATCATCATTCTTTATATCTTCATGCAGCTGTGGGGAGCGACGTACGCGGGCGAAGGCGAACCGACGATCGCCGGCTATACGTTTTCGGATATGGTCTGGTATTTGATTATTTCGGAGGCGATCACGATCGCGCTGCCGAGCATGCAGGCGATTGTGGAGCAGGATGTGAAAAGCGGCGATGTGGCGTACCGGCTGACGAAGCCGATGAGCTATGTCGGCTATTATTTCGCGTGGTACAACGCCGAGGTGCTGCTGCGGACGGCCGTCAATTTGGCCGCCGGCGGCGCCCTCGGATGGCTCGTCTTCGGCGTCCCGGATTTCGGCTACGGCTGGCTCGCGTTCGTCGTCGTGGCAGCCGGCGCGTTCACGGTCAACTTCCTTTTGAACATGATCGTGGCGTTATGCGCGTTTTGGGTGGAGGAGACGATCGGTCTTGAATTTATTTACAAGAAGCTGCTTTTCACGGCCGGAGGCATGCTGATGCCGCTCGATATGTTCCCGCTGTGGCTGCAGGACGTCTGCCGCTGGCTGCCGTTCCAGGCGGTGCTGTATTTCCCGGCGTCGACGGTGACGAACTTCGATGCGGCGAAGCTGCCGGGCATGCTCGCGATGCAGTGGGGCTGGGCGGCGGTATTGGCGGCGATCGTCTTTTGGATGTACGGAAGAGGGGTGCGAAAGCTCCATGTCAACGGAGGGTAATCGGCTGCGGCCGACGTTGCGGTTTTTGCTGACGTGCTGGAAGCTGAATTTGGCCGGCGCGATGGAGTTTCGGATGAGCTTTCTGATGACTGCGGGCATGATGGTCGTCAACAACTTCGTTTGGATTTTTTTCTGGGCGGTATATTTCGATCGCTTCAAGGTCGTCGGCGGTTGGACGCTGCAGGACGTCATGATGCTGTGGGCGGTCAGCGCGGGAGGCTACGGCATCGCCGCGACGCTGTTCGGCAACATGAACCGGATCGCCGCAATGGCGGCGCACGGCGAGCTGGACGTCTATCTCGTCCAGCCGAAACCGGTGCTGCTGAACGTGCTGGCGAGCCGGATGTCGGTGTCGGCGATCGGCGACGCGGCCTTTTCCGTCATTCTGTACGCCGCGTTCGGCGACCATACCTGGCTCGGCTTCGCGAAATATGCGCTCGCCCATCTTGTGGCGGCGGCGATCTTCCTGTTTTTCATGGTCATCGTCGGCTCGCTCGCGTTCTGGTTCGGCCATGCGGAAGGGCTGACCGGTCAAATGTTCAACGCGATTTTATCGTTCTCGACGTATCCGACGGACATTTTCAAAGGCTGGGGGAGAATCGTGCTGTTTACCGCGATGCCGGCGGGCTTTGTCTCCTATATGCCCATCGGGCTCATGCGCGAGGCGGTGCAGGTCGACTTCCTGCTAGGGGCGCTCGGCATGTCGATGGCGCTCGCGTTCTTCGCCGTCCGCATGTTCTATGCGGGACTGCGCCGCTACAGCTCCGGCAATTTGATGGCGATGCGGAGGTAAGGGCGGGAGAACCCCGCCTATTCCCCCGGGCCCACGCTGGGGCGCTCGAACACCCTGCGGTACACGGTTAAGTGCAGCGTCTGCAAAAAGGCGTAGATCGGGATGGAATACGCAAGAATGTATCCGTGCTTGTAGTGAAACAAGCCGAAGCGCAGGCTGCACCACTCGACGGCGGCCGCAAGGCACACCCATACGGCGATGTACGGAATGACGAGAAATCCGCGAATCCGAAAGCGCTGGGCCAAATAGATGTAGAAATACCCGTAAGGCGCGTACATCGCGTACGAGATGAAGTCGAACAGCTCGTAAGCCGACCTGTCGTTGAGGTCGTAGTAGTCGAATGGCGGAAGCGCGAGCGTATGGTCGAACGCATGCGCAAGGAATACGCCGATCGACGCATTAAACAACGCCTGCGTCGGCGTGAACCGCTTCGGGGCGAGCGCCATGCCCGTCGCGCCCAAGGCGATCATGCCGAGGGCGAACCATTCGTTAGCGTTGAAGCCGACATTGTAGAGCGCCTCATGCTTCATAGCCGTTCCGCTCCTTTCGCCATAGGGCGCGCAGAGCCCTCCCGACCCCGTAAGCGATCGCCAGCATCGCTGCGATCAGGAGGCATTCGTAAGCTTCATTCCATTCGTTGTATCGGATCGCGCCGAGCCCGCGCAGCGCCTGTCCGATCCCGTACAAGTATAGGAAGGCGGCGGCGGCGGCCGCCAGCTTCGCGGCGCGGCGGCCGGCCTCGAGCGCCGCGTTAGCGAAAGCGATCAGCGTCAAAGGATACGTGACGTCGCGATACAGCACGACGGCCATCGTTTTCGGCGGATGCATACTGATCTCCAGCCATTCGAGATTGTGCGACAGCACGGTCCATCTGTTCGCATTCACAATCAACATCGCCATAAACAATAACACGTTTACCGGCAAAGGCAGTTTGCGGGGAAGCGCCGCGACGACGTGGATCGTCAGCCACACGCTGAGCAGGGATACGACGAGCGCCAAAGCGGCACCTCCAAAACGGCGATGGCCGAGATCATTGCAGCGGCCGGTTCAGAATGAAAATTTCCATTTTTTCGTCCTCGGCGAGCGAGACGCGGGTGCGCACCGACTCGATGCTGCAGCCGAGCTCGGCGGCGAACTCCGAGCGGAGCGTCTCCTCATACACGGGGCGGCGGTCGACGGGCAGGCCGCGGGCGACGACGACGACTTTGTTTTCGACGATCAGCACGTGCGTTTCGGAGGAGGCGGCGCCGGCGGTTTCCCGCTCGACGCGGTTGTACACTTGACGGATCGATTCTTCCAGCGATACGGGATGGCGTTGAGAGACGTTCATTAAGAAATCGGACTCCTTTCGTAACCGTTTTCTTGCTAGTATTTCCCGATTTCTGTATTTGCAATCCGCCGTCGCGGTGGTAATGTAGGAGTACGGAAATACAGGGAGGGTTTCGCGCGTGAGTGCGATTGCGGAACGGATTTTCGCCGGGCTCGCAGCCGCGGCGGCGCTGCCTGCGGTGTTGTATGCCGAGCGGGCGTGGCTGACCGGGGTCGATGGCGGGCCGCCATGGTTTGGATGGGCGTTCATCGCCTTGTTCGCAGCCCCGGTCTATTGGACCGTCGGGGGCGCAGCGTCCGTCGTCGTCGAATGGGCGGCGGATCGGCTGTCCGGGATCGGAGCGTTTCGGAGGGTCAGCATGTATGCGCTGCAGGTCGTCGGGTACGCGGCGATGGGATACGTCGTATACGTCATGCTGGCATACGCGCTGTTCGGGCGGTCGAACGGCGGCGCCGTCGCTTGGCAGGCGCTGTGGATCGGCGTGCCCGCCGCGCTCCTCTACGGCCATGCCGCGCTCGCCGTGCGGGCGCTCTCGAGCTATCGCCACGCGCAGCGGTTCGGCGCGCCGGTGGAAACCGAGCGGCTCCGGTTGGAGCCGTGCACGCTGGCGCGTTACGAAGCGGCCCGGCGGGAAGGATACCCGCTCGGCAATCACGTGAAGACGTATATCGGCTCGCTGCGACGGCATCCGCGCTTGCTGGGATGGGGCGTGTGGCTCGTCCGGCTGAAGGAAACCGGCCAAATCGTGGGGGATGCGGGGTTTAAAGGCAATCCCGACATTACCGGCGCGGTGGACATCGGGTACGGCTTCTTGCCCGAACATCGCGGGAAGGGGTACGCGACGGAAGCGACCCTCGCGCTTGTCGCATGGGCGTTCGAGCACGGAGCCGGGCGCGTGACGGCCGAAACGCTGCGCGACAACGCCGCGTCGATCCGGGTGCTGCGCAAATCCGGCTTCCAGCTGTATCGGGAAGACGAACATTATTATTGGCGGCTCGACTTGGTCGACCGGCTGCGCAGGGGATAAGGAGCAAAGCGAAGGGGCATCGCTTCGGGGGCTTACGGATGAAATTTTTTCCGGTAAGCGCTCGGGGTGATGCCCTCCGTTTTCGCGAAGCACTGCGTGAAATAGGAGAGATGCGTGAAGCCGACGTCCTCGGCGATGCGGGCGACCGGCGCGTCAGTGTTGATGAGGAGCAGCTTCGCCTGCTCGACGCGGTATTGCGTCAAATATTCGAGCGGCGTCACGCCGAACACCTGCTGCATGCAGCGGGCGACGTACGTTGGATGGAAGTTGAGGCCTTCGCCGATTTCCCGGTAGTGGATCGGATCCCGGTAATGCTCCCGTAAAAACTGGGCCGTCTTCTCGGCGAGCGCGATCGACGCCGACGTCGCCCGAAACTGCTGTTCGCCGTGCAAGTCATGGAGCACTTCTTGGAACGTCGTCTGCTGCTGCCAGCGCGATGACGGCTTATGCTGTTTGTTCAAATCGATCAAATGCTTGATGTTCCGATACGTCTTCGTCGGGAACGTCAGCTTGCAAAACTGCGGCACGACGAGCGTAAAATGCTGGACGGGCTTCTTCGTCAGCTCCGGCGCCGGAATGACTTCGTCGTACGGGTACAGCCGCGCGCCGCCCGGGCCGGCCTCCTCGTCGGTAACCGCGCTCCACTCCCCCGTCGTCTGGAAATGAATCCAAAAATACTGCGTTTCGCGCCTTGCCGGCTCCAGCGGCACATAGCCGCGATCGGGCCGAATGATAAAGGCGTGCCCCTTCGTCACTCGGTACTCCTTCTCCCCCTCCGCGAGCGCGATTTTCCCGCGCACGACCACGAGCATCTTGAAAATGCCGAGCTGCGACACCGCCGGATGCGTCTTGCCGACCGGCATGATCCGCTCTCCGCCGACGATGTAATGAGGCAGCGGCGGCGCTTTGAATTGCAGGAAATCCATTGACGCGTTCGTCCTTTCGCCTTGATGAATCAAGCTTCTCCGGAAGTCGAAGGTTACGATTTTGACAATCGAAGTTCAAATGTTATCTATGCCGAACCCATTATATCAAATACATTATGTGATGAGATTGTAAATTTGGAAAAGGTTTTCAAGGCCACACTAAGCCGAATCGGCAACAGCAGAGGGGGAGCAACGCTTGGGCAGGAAAACGATTTTCCGCGAGCATATCGCAAGACACCGTTGGTCGTATTTGATCGGCTTCGCGCTGGTCACCGTCTCGTCGCTGCTGCAGCTGCTCATCCCGGTGCTGATGGGCCGCTTCACCGACCAGCTCGAGGCGGGGCTGCTCGACGCGGCCCGCATCGCCGCCTTCGCGCTCGGCATCGCCGCCGTCGCGTTCGGCACCGCGACGTTCCGGTCGGTCAGCCGCATCTTCATGTTCCGGCTCGCGCGCGTGCTGGAGAAGCGAGTGCGGGGAGACCTGTTCCGCCATTGGGAACGGCTGCCCGCGCAATATTACGCGAACCAGCGCGTCGGCGACTTGATGGCGCACGGCGTCAGCGACGTCGGCGTCATGCGCGAAGTGACGATGGGCGCGTACTACCAAGTGGCGGAGGCTGTCGTCCTGATCGGCGTCACCGTCGGAGCGATGGCGTTCAGCATTTCGCCGCTGCTGACGCTGCTGACGCTCCTGCCGCTGCCGCTGCTCAGCTACATGGCGTACCGGTTTCACAGGAAAGTACTGAAGGAGTCGACGGACGTGCAGGACGCGATCGGCGACATGACGAGCCGCGTGCAGGAATTCATCGCCGGCATCCGCGTCGTCAAGGCGTTCACGCAGGAGCGGGCGGAGATCGACAAATTCGACCGGTCCAATCAGTGGGCGGTCGAGACGAGCCGGCGGTTCGTGAAGACGAACTCGCTGTTCAACGGCGCCAGCCAAGGCATCGTCGGGCTGTCGTTCCTCATCTCCGTCATCGTCGGCGGCGTCATGGTGCTGGAAGGCTCGATCACGCTCGGCGACTTCGTCGCGTTCAATACGTACTTAACGCTCATCATCGGCCCGATCGAGAACGTCGGCCGGGTCATGAACGTGCTGCAGAAGGGGGCCGCCAGCGAGAAGCGGCTGCTCGAAATTTTGAATACGGCGCCGGAGGTGACCGACGGACCCGATACGAACTTCGCGGTTACGAGGCTGGAAGGGGAAATCACGTTCCGCGATTTGACGTTCGCGTATCCGGGGGCGAAGCGCCCGGCGCTCCGCAACGTGACGCTGCACGTGCCGCGGGGCAGTTCGCTCGCCATCGTCGGCAAAGTCGGCAGCGGCAAGAGCACGCTCGTCTCGCTGCTCGTGCGCATGTATAACCCGCCGATCGGCTCGCTGTACGTCGACGGCCGGGACATCCTGACGGTGCCGCTGAAGACGCTGCGCGAAAACATCGGCTTCGTGCCGCAGGACGGCTTCCTGTTCTCGTCGACGATCAAGGACAACATCAGCTTCGACCCGAAGCCGCACACGATGGACGAAGTCGAGGAGGCGGCCCGCGTCGCGCAAGTGTACGACAATATCGTCGAGTTTCCGCGCGGGTTCGATACGGCGCTCGGCGAGCGGGGATTGTCGCTCTCCGGCGGCCAGCGCCAGCGCGTCAGCATCGCCCGGGCGATCATCAAGCAGCCGTCGATTCTCGTTTTCGACGACAGCCTGTCGGCGGTCGACACGGAGACGGAGGACAAAATTCTCGCCGGGCTCGACCGCGTCATGAAAGGGCGCACGACGATCATCATCGGCCATCGGATTTCGTCCGTTCGCCGCGCCGACCAAATCATCGTGCTCGACCAAGGGCGCATCGTCGAGCAGGGAACGCATGACGCGCTCGTGCGGCTCGGCGGCATTTATGCGGATATGTATCACAAACAGCTCATGGACGACGAAGCGCGCCGAACGGATTCGCGAGAGGAGGCGTCTCAGGGATGAAGGATATTCACCAGGAGAGGGAAGTCACGAAATTCGCCGACGCGCAGCTGCTCGCCCGCTTGATTCGGTATGCGGCCCCGTACTGGGCGCCGTTCGCGCTATGCGTGGCGCTCGCATTCCTCGTCGTCGCGTCGGACCTCGGCCGCACGTATTTGATCGGCCACGCCATCGACGACCATATCAACGGCTACCGCCAGCCGATGGCGGCGGCGCCGTCGCGCGCCGAGCTGGAACGGCGCGGCTTCGAACCGCTCCCCGGCGATACCGGGGAGCTTGCCTATGCGCGCGTCGGCTGGGACTACGCCGCGGGCGGCATCGACGATCTGGCGAAAGCGCAGATCGCGGAGGCGGACGGCGCCGCGTATCTCGTCGACGGCTGGCTTCCGGCCGCCGGCGGGGACGGCTACCGCATCGAGCCGCTCGGGGACGGCCGAGCGATCGTGCGGCTCGAGGGCGGCGGCGCGCTGAACGCGCGGGCGCTCTCCGGGGCCGAGCTCGATGCGTTCCAGGCCGGCGACGCGCCCGCGATTTGGCGGCTCGGGGGACTGTTCCTGCTCGCCGTCGTCGCGGCGTCGGTGCTCAGCATCTGGCAGATGAACCTGCTGCAGTTTACGGGGCAGCGCATCCTGTTCACGATCCGCGATCAATTGTTCCGGCATATCGCCCGCATGCCGATGTCGTTCTTCGACCGCAACCCGGTCGGGCGGCTCGTCGTGCGGGTGACGCAGGACACCGAGTCGCTGAACAACTTGTTCACGCAGGTCATCGTCACGCTCGTCAAAGACGTGCTCGTGCTGATCGGCATCGTCGCCGTCCTGTTCTACATGAACGCGGAGCTGGCGCTGTTGACGCTGTGCGTCTTGCCCGTGCTGGCCGCCTTGACGTTCTGGTATAAGACGGTCATCCGCGACGCCCAGCGCATTACGCGCGCCATTCTGTCGCGGCTGAATTCGTTCCTCGCCGAAAACTTGTCCGGCATGCGCATCACGCAGCTGTTCGTGCGCGAGCAGCGGCAGTGGCAGCAGTTCGACGAGCTGAACGACAGCTACTTCCGCGCCGGCATGCGGGGCACGATCATCAACTCGATTTTCCAGCCGGCGATCGGGTTCGTCGGCAACCTCGCGGTCGCGCTGCTGCTCTGGTACGGGGGCCTCCGCGTACTCGACGGCGCGCTGCAATTCGGGGTCGTGTTCGCGTTCACGATTTACGTGCGCCAGTTTTTCAACCCGCTCATGAGCCTTGCCGAGAAATACGGCCAAGTGCAGATGGCGATGGTCGGCGCGGAGCGCATCTTCGATCTGCTCGACGAGAAGCCGTCGATGCAGGAGGCGGAGCGGCCTGCGGCGCTGCCGCAGCCGGTGCGGGGCGAAATCCGGTTCGAGAACGTCTGGTTCGCGTACAACGCCGAAGAATGGGTGCTGCGCGACGTCTCCTTCGTCATCAAGCCGGGCCAGACGGTGGCGTTCGTCGGCGCGACCGGCGCGGGCAAAAGCTCGATCATCCAGCTGATCAATCGGTTCTACGATATTCAGAAAGGGCGCATTCTGCTCGACGGCGTCGATATTCGGGAGCTGCCGCTCGCGGAGCTGCGCCGCGCGGTCGGCATCGTGCAGCAGGATGTATTCTTGTTCACGGGGACGATTCATTCGAATATTAAGCTGAACGAAGACGCGATCACCGACGACATGGTGCGGGACGCGGCGAAGCGCGTACATATGGACGAATTCGTACGCTCTTTGCCGGACGGCTACGAGACGCAGCTCGGGGAGCGGGGCGTCACGCTGTCGCTCGGCCAGCGCCAGCTGCTGTCGTTCGCGCGGGCGATCGTGTTCAAGCCCCAGGTGCTGATCCTCGACGAGGCGACGTCGAATATCGACACCGAGACGGAAATCGTCGTGCAGCAGGCGCTCGCCGAGCTGTCCCGCGACCGAACGACGCTCGTCGTGGCGCACCGGCTGTCGACGATCCAGCACGCCGATCAAATTATCGTCATGCACAAGGGGCGCGTCCGGGAGACGGGCACGCACGCGGAGCTGCTTTCGCAAGGCGGTTACTACTTCCGTCTCCATCAGCTGCAATACAAGGATCGGACGGCGGTCGCGGGAGCGGCGGAGTAATTCCGGAAATAATGGGAGCCGCACATGCGCATACTCAAGGTAGCGGCGAAGCGGGGGCAGAAGCGGCGACGGCAACATCGCTGCGCTTGCGACCTTCCGCCGGCTGCCGCGTATGAAACGAGTGCAGCCGATTACGGCGTTCCGGAAAAGGATGGATGATGCGTTGATACAAACCGCGGTGGAAGACGAGGCGTATTTGCGGGCGGAGTTGGAAGCCGTCCGCAGGTGGGAGCTCGAACAGAAGGATTTGTGGTTTTGGGAAAAGCTCGCGCGGCTGCCGTTCGAGCTGCTCGACCGGGTGACGCCGAAAATCGTGCATGAGAAAATCGGTCAGGCGCTCAACGAGGTCGGCAGCTTCATTCAGACGGGCGGGCAATATTTGGTGTCGGAGCGCTCCGTGCTGCACCTGCTGGAGCGGGCGGCCGACGGCGCCGAAACCGAGGGGCTGACGCTCGAACGCGCGCGCGAGCTGCCGCTTGCGGCGATGGACCGGGCGGCGGACGCGCTCGCGGAAAGCCGCGCCGGCTGGGCGACCGCCCAAGGCGCGACGACGGGCTTCGGCGGCATGCTGACGCTCGCCATCGACATCCCGGCCGTGCTCGGGCTGTCGCTGAAGGTGCTGCAGGAAATCGCGTTGTGCTACGGGTACGATCCCCAGGAAAAACAGGAGCGCGCTTTTATCGTCAAATGTCTCCACTTCGCTTCGGCGGACGTCGTCGGCAAGCGGGCGGTGCTCGAGGATTTGGACGCTTTCGCGGAGCCGGGAGGCGACGGCGGGGAGCGGACGGCGATGTCGCAGCTGCAGGGCTGGCGCGAAGTGGTCGCCGCGTATCGCGACAATTTCGGCTGGAAGAAGCTGTTCCAGCTCGTGCCGATCGCGGGCGCCGCGTTCGGCGCGTACATCAACCGAGGGACGCTCAAGGACGTGGCCGAGGCGGGCAAAATGCTGTACCGCAAACGCAGAATTTTGGAGAAGCTCGAGGCGGCGGGAAATTAATTTCTCGCCCCTCCGCATTTGTCCAACATAAAGCGCTTCCATCTTTCATATGATGAACTATCATGATGGGAGGTGGTTGGGGATGGATAAATTCTGGACCTACCTGGGCGGCGTGATCGGCGGATATACGCTGGTGCAGGCGCCGCTCTCGAGCTTCGGGCTAGGCGGCCTGGAGCCGGTGCTCGACATCGTGGGCGCTTTGTCGATGATTGTGTTTGGAGCTGTGCTGATCGTGAACGGCGTTCGGGCACTGATCAAGAAATAAAACCGCAGCGGCGGAGGAGCCTTCGGACGTTATGTCCGGAGGCTTCTTGCCGTGGCGGGAGAGGAACGAGGGCTCCGCGCCGATTCCTATTTAGATATAATATAGCTAACATTAACGGAACGGGAGGTTGACTTGATGGGCAGAGTTCGGCGGAAAAAGGCGCGGCCGGTCGATGAGGAAACGCGGATCGCCGGAGTCGCGGGGGCACGGCCTGACCGAGGGGCGGGAACGGCGGCAGGAGGGGCCGCGGCGCGGCTGCGCGCGTGGGCGCGGCGTTTGAAGGGGCAGTTGTTCACGCTGTACCTCGCCGTGCGCCGGACGGATACGCCGTGGTTCGCCAAGGCGTTCGCGGCGGCGGTCGTCGCGTACGCGTTTAGTCCGATCGACCTGATTCCGGATTTCATTCCGGTGCTCGGTTACCTCGACGACGTGCTGCTCGTGCCTCTCGGCGTATGGGTGGCGGTGCGCCTCGTGCCGGGACGCATCCTGGACGAGTGCCGCGCGGAAGCCGAACGCCGGTTGGCCTCCGGCAGCCGCAAGCCGGTATCCGCGGCGGGGGCGGCCGTCATCGTGCTGCTGTGGCTCTTGTGCGGCGCGGCGGCGGCGCGGCTGTGGCTGGCGCCTTAGCCGTTGTCCTTATGGTGCGGGCAATATTTGCGCATGAGCTCGGCCGTCTCGGCATCGAGCGGGCGACCGCGCTCCAGCAGCTCCTCTGCGACGTGCGCCGTCCGCTCCTCCGGCCAATTTTGGCCGAATTTGAATTTCGCGGTCATCTCTTCGACGACGATTTTGATCATCGCGACCGCCTTCAGCTCTTTGGCGTATTGCGGATGCTCCGGATCGAACGGGGCGTATCCGCCTTCCGGCTGCAGCTTGCGCATGAACGCGCCGAACGCCGCCGCTTTTTCCTCGAGATCCTCCACGACGACCGCTTCCCCGCGGACGAACACCGATTTGAAGAACGCCGTCGCCGGACAAGCCAACACGGGATCGAGCCAATACGACGGTATGAGCGAGTATTCTTTGGCGACGGCGAAGGTGACGCGTTCGTTCGCGCGCATGTTTTTCATCTTCTGCCCGGCGCGGCTGCCGTGCATGTAGAACGCCCCTTCATGGTACACGAAGTTGAGCGGAGTCATGTGCGGGTAGCCGTCGTCCCCGTGCGTCCCGAGAAAACCGAACGACATTTCCTCCAAAAACTGCCGAATTTCCTCCCCTTCTTTCATGTGAAACGTGCTTCTGCGCATGTTCGCCACTCCTTGCGTCCCGAATTTTTCCTTATCATAAAGCGAAGATTGACATGAAAAAAGATCCAATTATGATGAATTTAATTGGACCAATTGCGAGGGGGAGCTGCGGGTGGACTTGACGACGGCGTTCGAGACGTATGCGCAAGAGCATCGGCAAAAGTATATGGCGCTGTATTTGGCGCTGCGGGACGCGATCGTCCACGGACGGCTCGCGCCCGGCGAGCGGCTTCCGTCGAGCCGGGCGCTTGCGGCGGATTATGGCTTGTCGCGCGGCACGGTAAACGCGGCGTACGATTTGCTGGCCGGGGAGGGCTACGTGACGAGCGGCGTCGGCCGCGGCACGTTCGTCAGCCGCCTGCCGGCCGGGGAAGGCGCCGCCACCGCGGAGCGCTCGGCGGAAGCGGTGCCGCCGCGCCTGTCCGCCTGGGGGGCGCGGGCGGTGTCATTGCCGCCCCGGGAGCGGGCGGCGCACGGGTTCGCGGTGCATTACGGCACCGCGGAGACGGACGCCGCCGCCTTCCCGGCGGCGGAGTGGCACCGGGCCATGTACGCGGCGGCCCGGGCTTCGGCGGCGCACGGCGCCGCCTTCGACGCGCGCGGGTGGCTCCCGCTGCGCGAGGCGGTCGCGCGCCATCTCGGGCGCGCGCGCGGCATCGCGGCGACCGCGGAGCAGGTCGTCATCGTGAACGGGTCGATGCAGGCGCTCGCCCTGCTCGTCCAGCTGCTCGTCGACCCCGGCGACCCGGTCGTCATCGAGCATCCCGGCTACGGCGGCATCCGCCGGGCAGTGCTCGCCGCCGGCGCCGAACCGGTGCCGGCCGCCGTCGACGAGCGCGGGCTCGTTCCCGCGCCGTGGCGGGCGCGGCTGCTCGTCGCGACGCCGAACCGGCAGTTCCCGACCGGCGCGGTCATGCCGCTGGAGCGCCGGCTCGCGCTGCTGCGCTGGGCGGCGGGAGCGGACGCTTGGGTCGTCGAGGACGATTACGACAGCGAGTTCCGCCGCGCCGGCCGGCCGGTCGAGCCGCTCAAGTCGCTCGACGCGCAGGGGCGCGTCGTCTTCGTCGGCACGTTCTCCCGGACGATGTACACGGGTTTGCGGCTCGGCTACGCCGTGCTGCCCGATGCGCTGCTGCCCGCGTTCCTCGCGCTGAAAGGGCTGTACGAGCCGCATCCGACGGCGATGACCGAGCAGCGGGCGATGGCCGAGTTCATGAAGAACGGCGGCTACGAGCGCCACCTGCGTCGCATGAAGCGCTTGTACAGCCGCAAATACGAGGCGTTGATCGGCGGCTTACGGGAGAAGCTCGCGCACGCGTTCGCCACGCAGCCGCAGGATGCGGGGCTGCACGTGTACGCTCGCTGGACCGGCTCGCGCGAGGCCTATCTCGAACTGATCGAAGCTTGCGCCCGGCGCGGCGTCACGTGGACGGACGTCTCCTATTGCGATGCGTCCGGGGAGCCGGTTTGCGCGGCCGCCTTCGGGTTCTCGGGGCTGACGATCGAGCAGATTCGGTTCGGCCTCGACGTCATCGCGCAGGCGGAAGCCGAAGGGCTCGGCTCTCGAAAAGGCGGCATTCGCTCCGTATAAATCTATCGCCTTTCGGGCATCCTCTCTATTAGAGTGTTAGATTACGAGTTTGCTAGAAGAGGGGATCGGACGATGCGGGCGAAGCGATGGTACGGATGGGCGATGGCGGTACTGCTGGCGGCTGCGTGCGCGGCGGCGTTGGCCGGGTGGAGCGCGGCGGAAGGTTCGGCGCGGCCAGCCGAAGATCTCGCCGCCTTGGAGCGGCTTGCCGACGGCATCGTCGCCGAAGACGGCCGGCTGTGGGTTGTCTCCGTCCGCACGTCCGAGGGCCTGCTGCGGTGGAGCGGCGACGACGCGGCGGAAGCGCGCGAATGGATCGAGCGCACGTCGGCGGAGCTGCGCGGAGACGCGCCCGTCTGGTTCGTGAACGTGCAGGGGCCGCTCGCGGCGGGCGACGGTCAAGGTTTGCGCTACCGGGTGGCCGCTGCCGCAGACGCCATTCAGGTAGACGCCTATGAGGAGCCGGGGCGTACGTACAGCTACGGCTACCGCTCGCCGATGTTCCCTTCGACGATCGGCGAGGGCGACGCGGCAATCGGTCTGCAGGCGGCCGCCCATTTGGACACGGAGACCGGTGAGTGGCGAGCGACGCTCGGCGCACCGGCCGTGCTGATCGAATATTGAGCTTCGGGCGCATCGCAGCCTCCCCGCCTCGGGGAGGTTTCAGTCTGTTGATAAGCGCGAGGAGCGTGAGACTTCATCCGTGCTCCGACGACTGCTCCCTCTAACGGTCCGCGGGCAGGCGACTGCGCCGCCGCAGCGGTGCAAGATGGGAAGGGGGTATGCAAAAGAAGGGAAGGGTGCTCCCATCTTAAGCATACTTGCTTCCCATAACGGTCCACGGGCAGGCGACTGCGCCGCCGCAGCGGTGCAAGATGGGAAGGGAGTATGCAAAAGAAGGGAAGGGTGCTCCCATCTTAAGCATACTTGCTTCCCATAACGGTCCGCGGGCGGGCGACCGCGTCGCCGCAGCGGTGCAAGATGGGAAGGGAGTATGCAAAAGAAGGGAAGGGCGCTCCCATCTTAAGCATACTTGCTTCCCATAACGGTCCGCGGGCAGGTGGCGAGGATGGGGAGTCCGCGGGCAGGCGACTACGCAACCGCAGTGGCGGAGGATGGGAAGTCCGCGGGCAGGCGACTACGCAACCGCAGTGGCGGAGGATGGGAAGTCCGCGGGCGGGCGACAACGCAACTGCAGCGGCGGAGGATGGGAAGTCCGCAACCAGGGGCCATGCCGCCGCAGCTGCACAAGATGGAAAGACCTCGAACGGGCGGCCGCGCCGCAAGAGGATCAATATGGAAAAAAAGTAAAGGAAAGATTTTCCTCGCCCGAAGCAGGAACTTCTGTTCGCATGCCGAAATATGTACGTAACATCAAAGCTGCGACCCGCGAACGACCATTCAAGGGGGATTCCCATGGGCAAACGGGTATTGTTGTTGATCGGAACGAGCAAAGGCGTATTTTATTACGAGTCGAACGAAGAACGGCGGGAGTGGAGCTTGAAAGGGCCGTTCTTGTCGGGGTGGGAGGCCTACAGCGTGCTGGGCGACAGCCGCCGGGGACACCGGCTGTTCGCGGGCACGTCGCACGCCGCGTACGGGGCGTCGATCCGCGTGTCCGACGACTTCGGGGAGAGCTGGACGCAGATTGAGGACAGTCCTTCGTATTCGAAGGAAAGCGGTTTCTCGCTGAACCGCATATGGCAGATCGCGCCCGGGCCGGCGGACGAGCCGGACACGCTGTTCGCGGGAGCGGAGGAGGCTGGATTGTTCGTCAGCCGGGACGGCGGGCGGCGGTGGACGGAGCTGGACGGTCTGACGAAGCATCCGACGCGGCCGGGCTGGTTCCCGGGCGCGGGCGGCATGTGCCTGCATACGATTCTGATCGACCCGCGCGACCCGAAGCGGATGTGGACGGCGATGTCCGCGGTCGGCGTATTCCGGACGGAGGACGGCGGGGAGACGTGGCAGCCGCGCAACGCCGGGCTCGCGCGCGTGCCGACGGGACAGCCGTACGAAGAGGTCGGATACTGCGTCCACAAAATGGTCATGGACCCGCAGGATCCGGACACGCTGTATATGCAGGAGCACGGGGGCGTGTTCCGATCGACCGACGGCGGCGACCGATGGGAGCCGATCGAGGAAGGGCTGACGCTGAAGGAAGGCGATATGCCGTTCGGCTTTCCGATCGTCGTCGCCCCGAACGGCGATCTATTCCTCGCGCCGCTTGAGAGCAGCGAGCAGCGTTCTATGCGCGACGGCAAGCTGCTCATTTACGGCAGAGAGCGAGGCGGCGGCCGGTGGGAGCCGATCGGCGACGTCGTGCCGGAGGAGCAGCGCCATGTGAGCGTGCTGCGCGACGCGATGGCCGTCGACGAACTGGCGACCTACGGCCTGTATTTCGGCACGACGTCCGGCGAGACGTTCTGTTCGCTGGATCGAGGGCGGTCATGGACGCGGCTGCCGGGCCAGCTCTCCCGCATTTTGACGGTGAAGCCTTGGATCGTGGAGGACTAGCCGTAATATGAAAATAGACGTGAGCGTGCCGTCGCTGCTCAGCGACTGCACGAACGGGAAGCCGCGATTCACGATTGAGGCGGACACGCTCGGCGAGGCGCTGGAGCGGCTGTTCGCCGCATACCCGCTGCTTCGGCGCCATTTGTATACCGAGCAAGGGGAACTGCGTAAGCATGTGCTGTTGTTCCTGAACGACACGAATATCCAATGGCTGAACAGCTTGGATGTACCTCTGCAGGAGGGCGACCGGCTGAACGTGCTGCAGGCCGTCTCCGGCGGATGACGCGCGAACGCCTCCCGACCATCGCCGCGAAAGGCGGCAGGACGGGAGGCGTTCGGCGTCTTATGAAGCTCCGGCGACGGCGGCCGCTTCGGCGGGCGCGCGCGGCTTCGACAAGCCGCGGACGAGGCGGTGCTGCGCGGCGCCGGAGACGACGAGCAGCCCGGCGATGACGGCGAAGGCGGCCGCGCCGCCGTACCGCTCGAACACGAGGCCGAAGGCGAGCGGCCCGAGTCCGCGGGACAGCTGCCAATTCATGCTGTACACGGAGAAGTAGCGCGCTCGCATTTCCTCCGGCGCGATCATCGAGACGGCCTTCTGCAGATGCGGGCCGCACAGCATTTCGCCGAGCGAGAACAGCAGCTCGGCGAACAGCAGCAGCGCGAACCACGGCGCGAACCCGTAGCCGAACGCGACGGCGGCGAACAAGCCGTACGACAGCAGCACGACGCGATGCGTCGCCCAGCGCTCCGTCATGCGGGCGACCGGAATTTGGAGCAGCATGACCGTCAAACCGTTGAGCGTCAGCATCGTCGTGAACATTGCGCGAGCGTCGTCCCCGAACACGGTCTGCAGATGGAGCGGCAGCACGGTTTCGACCTGCGCGTACAGCAGGCCGATCGGCACGGCGAGCCCGGTCATCGCGTACAGCAACCCGTGTCCGCGCAGCGTCAAACGAGGCGGCGGCGTAACCGAAGCGCCCGGCTCGCTGCCGTCCGCCGCCGCCGGTTTCGTCTCTGGGATGTATTTCAGCACTAGCAGCAAATAGGCGACGAAAGACAGCGCCGAGAGGGCGAAGACGACCTTCGGCTGCCAGGAAAACACGAGCAGGCCGAGCACCGGCCCGAAGGCGGCGCCGACATTCAGCGCGGCATGCAGGGCGGCGAAAATTTCCGCCCGCCGCTCGGGCGACACGATGTCGGCGACCTGCGCGTTCGCGGCAGGGAAGAATAAGCTCATGCCGATCCCGTTCAAAATCGAGAACAGGACGAAATGCCACAGCTCCTCGGACGCGGCGAAGCCGGCCATCGACGCCGCATTGACGACGAGCGCCGCCGCCATCAGCGGCTTGCGCCCGTACTTGTCCGCGAGGCTGCCGCCCCACAGCCCGACGATCATCGAAGCGAGCGGCTGCAGGCCGACGACGAGCATCGGGAGCAGCACCGAGCCCTCCAATTTCTCATACAAATACAACACCATAAACGGGCGGATCATAAAATTCGCCACCGTCGTCAGCACCGTGCCGACGAGACGAATCCAAATGGCCACATCGTACCGGCCCGCGATCGTCTCCCACCAACGTCCTCTCATCGTTTCCACTCCGCAGCTTTCGGATTATGCGACTTCGCATGGTACCCATTATAGCGGCGCGGGCGGAAACAAAAAGGGTAAAAACGAACCGCGTCGTTTCCCCTTTTAAACCAACGATAGAAGTTAGAGACCTTGAGCAAGCGCGATGACGACCGCGACCGTCACGATGCTGCACACCGTCGACAAGAAGACCGCCTGCGACGCGAAGTCCGGCTCGTTGTCGAACTCGACGGCGAGCAGCACGCTGCTGAGCGATGTCGGGACGGCGCAGGAGATGACGAGCGCTTGCGCGAGCAGGCCGTCGTATCCAAGCATCCAGACGACGAAGAAGCCGATCGCCGGGGAGACGAGCAGCCGGAGCGTGTTCGACGAGAATACGAGGTTTATATGGGAGAGGCTCCATCTCATGTTGCCGAGCTGCGCCCCGAGCGTCAGCAGCGCGGTGGCGATGAACGCCTGCGCGATGTATTTGAGCGGCGCGTAGATCGGCTGCGGGATCGGAACGTCGAACCCGTTGAACAGGAGCGCAAGGGGCACTACATAGATGGCGGGGAAGGCGAGCACGACCTTCATCGCTTCCTTCACGGTCATCCGCTGCGCGTTGATCGTATAGATGCCCAGCGTATTCGGCAGGACCGCCTGAATGACCATGATGACGAGCTGGATCGACAGCGTGAACGGGTTGCCGGCGAACACGAGCTGATTGAGCGGAATGCCGAAATTGGCGCTGTTATAAAAAATGACGCTGTTGCGCATCGCGGTCGTCATTCCGCCTTGGAGCCGGCGGATACGGATGAACGCTTCGGCGACGGCGACTAACAGCGCATAGAAAATAACGAAAAAGAGAAGGACCTGAAACGCCAGCTCGGCCGTAAAGGTAGTTTCATAGAGCATCGTAAATAGAATCGCAGGCGAAAAAAAGTAAAAATTCAGCTTCGACAGCGTGCGGATATCGAGCCGAAACGCCCGCTGCAGCCCGAATCCGAGACCGATCATGATCGACAGCGGCACGACGTTGTTTAGCAGGATGTGCAGAAAAATAGTCATCGCGTCTCTCCCCAACTCTCTCATTTCTGAAGGTGAAGTTCTTTGCCATTGTATTTTGCCATTATATCACCGGAGCGGGGGGAGCGACGCGAAGATTTGCATTTTCACGGCTTGCGGGCGGCGACGATCAGGCGGCGGTAATCGACCGTCCAGCGTACCGCTGCGGCGTCGTACAGGCGCGGCATCAGCCGCGAGACGACGGCGGCGCGGACGTGATCGGCAGCCTCCGCGGATAGGCCGGCGAAATACGGCTCCGCGAATACGGCGAGCCATGCCGAGAGTCCGTCCGGGCCGTCGATCGGCGTCGGCCGGTCGTACAGTTCGGCGAAGAGCACTTCCCAGCCCTCCGATTCGAGCAGCGCCGCGTACTCGCCGACGGAAGGGAAGTACCACGGTCTTCGCGCCGCGCCGTCGATGCCCGCAAGCTCGGCGAGCGCCGCCTCGATCGCCTCCGCCACGGAGGCGACGTTGCCCTTGCCGCCGAACTCGGCGACAAGCCGGCCGCCCGGCTTCGTCGCGCCGAACATGCAGCGCGCGGCGCCGCGCGCGTCCAGCACCCAATGAAGCGCAGCGTTCGAGAAGACGGCGTCGACGGACCGCTCCAAGGCGAACGCTTCGGCGCGGGCGACGCGGAAGTCGATGCCGGGGTATTTCGCTTGCGCCGACGCGATCATCGCGGGCGACGCGTCGATGCCGACGACCTTGGCGCCGGCTTCAACGATGCGCGCGGCCAAATCGCCGGTGCCGCAGCCGACGTCGAGGATCGTTTCGCCCGCTCTCGGACGGAGCAGCTCGAGCAGCCCGGCGCCGTACCCGGAGACGAAGCTCAGTTTGCGGTCGTACAGCGAGGCGTTCCAATCGGATGCTGTCATTGGGAATCGCTCCTTTATGCCGGTGGTATTTCCTTACATCATAGTGCATGATATTTAATAGGTGAAATATATAGTTGTTATATATATAATAGATTTAACCAATAAAGACGAACCTGTCGTACCCTCTCGTCAAACCGTCCGGTTTTGTGGTACAGTAAGCGAATACGCGCCTGCAACGGCGAAACGGGAAGGGACGAGGAACGATGACGCAATTTACGAACGTAACGGTAGTGAAAAAGGCGAACGTATACTTCGACGGGAAAGTGACGAGCCGAACGGTGCTGTTCCCGGACGGCACGAAGAAGACGCTGGGCATCATGATGCCGGGCGAATACGAATTCTCGACGTCGCAGAAGGAAGAAATGGAGTTTCTCGCAGGCAAGCTGCAGTACAAGCTTCAGGGCGGGGAATGGCAGACGATCGACGGCGAAGGCGCGTTCATCGTGCCGGCGAACGAAAGCTTCCAGCTGAAGGTGGAAACTGTAGCGGATTATTGCTGCTCGTATTTTAACGAGTAAATCGAAGAAGGGCTGCCGAAGGATTGATCCAATCGGCAGCCCTTTATTTATTTCCCCGCCGCGGCGTCGATCCACTGCAAATACTTCTTATGCGCCTGCCCCGACGACAGCGTAATGCGCGCAAGGTCGAGCCCTTCCTCGATCGAGCCCGCCGCGCCGGCGAGCCACAGCCGGACGCCGCCGTTCAGTATCGTCATGTCCGTATACGCGAGCGGCGCGCCGCCCTGCAGCACGGCCAGCGCCGTCTCCGCCTGACGCTCCGCCGTCCATTCCGTCTCTTCGAGCTCGCTGTGCAGCTGGTACACCTCGGGATCGATGATCATCAGCTCGGACACGCCGTCCTGCACGACGCACAGGCGAGAGCGCTTATGCACCGGCAGGTCCTCGGAGCCTTCGCTGCCCTGCACGATGATCGCGCGCTTATAGCCGAGGCCGGCGACGAGCTGGGCCATTTTCTCGAACACGGTGCCGTGGAAGACGCCGAAGGCGAGATACGGCGCATCCGAATAGCGCACCAGCTTCTCGGCGCTGTTGAACACCGTGCGCAGCCCGAGCTGCGTGCGGATGTCGCGGACGCGCGCCAGCTTCGGACAGCCGAGCTCGGCCGGCACGAACAGGAACCCGCTCGCGTCCGCCGCCCGCAGCAACCGCTCGAGGCCGGCTTCGGTCTCAACGTCGACGCCCCAGCGCTCCAGAATGTCGGGCAGCGTGACGCCCCACTTCGGCGGCAGCGAGCGCGAGCCGTGCAGCGTCGCCGGCACGCCGCAGGCCGCCAGTACGAACGCGGTCGGCAGCGTCGCGAAGAACGACTTCGTCCGGCCGTCGTACGGCCCCGCGCAGTCGACGCCGCCGGCCATCGGATGCTTCAGGCTGCCCTGCCGCAGCGCCTCGGCGAACGCCGCGATTTCGTCGGTGCTTTCCATTTTAATGCGTTCCGCGACCAGGAAGGCGCCGATTTGCGCGTCGGTCGCCTGCCCGTTCAATATGCGTTCAGCGGCGACGGCCGCTTCGTCCAGCGTCAAATCGCGTGCGCCGCGTTTGCCCCGGCCCACTTCTTTTAATAATTCAATCATCGCGTGCGCCCCCTTGGGTTTTGCTCTCGAAGTAAAGAATAGACTTTCACGATGTTCACGGCTACGTCCACGATCCGTCTGCGCTCGTTCATCGCTTGCTTTCGCAGGAATTCATACGCTTCCGCCTCCGAAATCGACTTCACCTCGCTAAGGATCGATTTCGCGCGATCGATCCATTTGCGATCCTCCAGCTTCGCCATCAGCTGCTCGCGTTCCTGCTTCCACTGCGTGCGCGACAAGTAATGCTTGGAGGAGAGCAGCAGCGACCAGTGCAGCTCCGCCGTCGTCATGCCGGGGTACAAAATGCCGTCGACCGTGTCGGCGAGCACGCAGTTGTGCACGACCGGCTCGTTGTCGCACCACCACAGCAGCGGCGGCGTCGGCCGGGCGTCGAGCGCCTTCGTCCATTTCAACAGCCCATTATAAGGAACGCAAAAAATGACGGCGTCAACATTGTTCACATTCAGGTCGGCTGCCGGCTCGGCGATGACGGCTTCCTGCGCGCGAAGTCCCGCGGCGTCGAGCAAGGCGTTCGGCGTTTCGAAACGGGCGCCCTCCGCGTAATCCGGTTCTTCGTCGTCCGGTCCGAACGGAAACCTGCCCAGACCGATCGACGGCGGCGACTTGGGTGCCGGAGAAGCGCGAACGATGAGGAACGATTGCAGCATGAATTCACTTCCTATCCGCGTATAATTCATCTCTTTATGAATGAAAACGGGCAAACCTGACATGACTGATAACTTAGGTAACGCAAATATAACATAAAACGACCAATCTTAGAACTACAAAAATTTCTTTGTGATACTTATTGACATCAGAAGGTTTCGGCTCCTATAATAAAACCAGTCACAAGGGTGTGGCGACCACAATCACATATCAAGGCGCAACACAACGTCGTGTTCGTCTTAGGCAATGAGGCCGTAGATCGCATCGGGATGAGTTCCCCGGGTGCGGTGTGCGGCCTTTTTTATTTCAAAAAAAGACAAAAGACACAAGTCAAAAGGGAGTGGAAACACGATGGAAGCGAAAGGATTTATGAAAGCAGGACACAAGCCGTCATTATTCAGTGCGTTCTTATATTTCGATGTCAGCTTTATGATCTGGGTGCTCTTAGGGCCTCTCGCCGTCATCATCGCCTCTGACTTCGAAATGAACGCCGCGCAGCGGGCGAACCTCGTCGCGCTTCCCGTCTTAGGCGGCTCGATTCTCCGCCTCGTTCTCGGTTGGATGACCGACTACATCGGTCCGAAGCGGACGTCGCAAATCGGCATGGCGCTGACGATGATCCCGCTCGTGTGGGGCTGGCTGTTCGCCTCTTCACTCGGCGAATTGTACGTCGTCGCGCTGCTCCTCGGCGTCGCCGGGGCCAGCTTCGCCGCCGCGCTGCCGCTGGCGAGCCGCTGGTACCCGCCGCAATATCAAGGCCTCGCGATGGGCATCGCCGGGGCGGGCAACAGCGGCACGGTGTTCACGACGCTGTTCGCGAACCGGATCGCGCAGCATTACGGCGACTGGCACGTCGTCTTCGGCTTCGCGCTCATCCCGATCACGATCGCCTTCATCGTCTTCTCGCTGCTGGCGAAGGACAGCCCGAACCAGCCGGCGCCGAAGAAGCTCGCCGATTACGCGGCGGTGCTCAAGCAATCCGACACTTGGTTGTTCTGCATCTTGTACAGCGTCACGTTCGGCGGGTTCGTCGGTATGACGAGTTACCTGACGATTTTCTATAACACGCAATACGGTTTGGAGCCGGTGCGGGCGGCCGATTTCACGACGCTGCTCGTCATCGCCGGCAGCTTCTTCCGCCCGGTGGGCGGCTGGCTGTCCGACAAGCTCGGCGGCATCCGGATGCTGCTCGTGCTGTACGGCATCGTAGCGGTCATGATGTTCGGCATCTCGACGCTGCCGCCGATCGGGTTCACGACCGCGATGCTGTTCATCGCGATGATGGCGCTCGGTATGGGCAACGGGTCGGTGTTCCAGCTCGTGCCGCAGCGATTCGCGAAGGAAATCGGCGTCATTACGGGCATCGTCGGCGCGGCGGGCGGCCTCGGCGGATTTTTCCTCCCGAAAATTCTCGGCAACCTGAAGCTGGCGACGGGCTCGTTCACGTACGGCTTCCTGGTGCTCAGCGGCATCGCCGTCGTCTGCATCATCGTCGTCGCCGTCGCGCAAGGCCGTTGGAAAAGAACATTTGTCGGTCAAGGCGGCCGCGTGTCGCCGGTCAAGGCGTAACGAAGGTATCGGTCGTTCCGTGTAAGCAGAAGTAACGCGGCGAGGTTCGCGAAGCAAGGGAACATGAGAGGAGAATGCCATCATGGGGAAACAAAAATTAGTGCTCGTCGGCAACGGCATGGCGGGCGTCAATGCGATCGAACATTTGCTAAAGCTGGCTCCCGATAAATACGAAATTACGATTTTCGGCGCGGAGCCGTTCCCGAACTACAACCGGATCATGCTCAGCTACGTGCTCGCGGGAGATACGAAGCAGGAAGACATTTACATTAACGATTACGACTGGTACGAGAAAAACAACATCAAGCTGTACACCGGCCAGCAGGTCACGGGCATCGACACGAAAGCGAAGACGCTGACGAGCGAAGGCGCGGCGGGAGAGCTCACGACGTCTTACGATAAGCTCATTCTGGCGACCGGCTCCAACCCGTTCGTCATCCCGATTCCGGGATCGAACCTCCCGGGCGTCATCGCCTACCGGACGATCCGCGACACGGAATTGATGCGGGAAGCGGCGAAGAAGTTCAAGAAAGCCGTCGTCATCGGCGGCGGACTGCTCGGTTTAGAGGCGGCGCGGGGGCTGCTGAACCTCGGCATGGAGGTCGAAGTCGTCCACCTCGGCGATTGCTTGATGGAGCGTCAGCTCGACCGGACGGCGTCGAAGCTGCTGCAGGAATCGCTCGAGAAGCAGGGCATGAAGTTCCTGATGGAAAAATCATCCGCCGAAATTCTCGGCAAGGAGCGCGCGACGGGCCTCAAGTTCGCGGACGGCACATGGACCGAAGCGGATCTGATCGTCATGGCGGTCGGCATCCGGCCGAACGTGGCGCTGGCGAAGGCGGCCGGCCTCGAAGTCGTGCAGGGCATCACGGTCAACGATTGGCTGGAAACGAGCGCGCCGGACGTATACGCGGTCGGCGAGTGCGCCCAGCATCGCGGCATCGCCTACGGTCTCGTCGCTCCGCTGTACGAGCAAGGCGCGGTGCTGGCGAAACGGCTCGCGGGCGTGGAAAGCGCGCCGTACGAAGGCTCCGTCGTGTACACGAAGCTGAAGGTGTCCGGCGTGGACGTCTTCTCGGGCGGCCAATTCATCGAAGACGAGGAAACGAAAGCGATCCGCGTGCACGACGACTGGTCGGGCGTGTATAAGAAGGTTCTCGTCAAAGGAAGCAAGATCGTCGGCGCGGTGTTGTTCGGCGACACATCCGACAGCACTCGCCTCATGAGTATGATCAAATCGCAAGCCGACATTACGAAGATGGAAATCACGGCGTTGCTGCAGGAGTCCGGGGCTGCGGGCGGCGGCGGCGGACCGGAAGCGCAGGTCGCGGCGATGCCCGACGACACGATCATTTGCGGCTGCAACGGCGTCAGCAAAGGGGCGATCTGCTCCGCGATCCGCGAGTGCAGCCTCACGACCGTCGACGGCGTGAAGGACGCGACGACGGCGTCTCGCTCCTGCGGCGGCTGCAAGCCGCTCGTGTCGGCGCTGCTCAAGACGACGCTCGGCGACGAGTACGACGGCGCAGCCGCGGCGAAGCAGTCGGTGTGCGGCTGCACGACGCTGACGCGCGACGAAGTCGTGACCGCCATCCGCGAGAAGGGGCTCACCCACGTTCGCGAAGTGATGAACGTGCTCGAATGGAGCCAACCGGAAGGCTGCTCGAAGTGCCGTCCGGCGCTCAACTACTACTTGGCGATGGTCAATCCGTCCGCGTACCAGGATGACCGCACGTCGCGCTTCGTGAACGAGCGGATGCATGCGAACATTCAGAAGGACGGCACCTATTCGGTCGTGCCGCGGATGTACGGGGGCGTGACGACGCCGGCGGATCTGAAGAAAATCGCCGAAGTCGCAGAGAAGTACAACGTGCCGACGGTGAAGCTGACCGGCGGACAGCGGATCGACCTGCTCGGCGTCAAGAAGGAAGACCTCGTGCCGATGTGGGCGGAGCTCGGCATGCCGTCCGGGTACGCCTACGGCAAGGCGCTCCGCACCGTTAAGACGTGCGTCGGCGCGGAGTTCTGCCGCTTCGGCACCGCCGATTCGATGGGCATGGGCATCAAGATGGAGAAAAAGTTCGAGCGGCTCAACACGCCGGCGAAGGTGAAAATGGCCGTCTCCGGCTGCCCGCGGAACTGCGCCGAGTCCGGCATCAAGGACCTCGGGGTCGTCTCGATCGACGGCGGATGGGAGCTGTATGCCGGCGGCAACGGCGGCGTGAAGCTGCGCGGCGGCGACCTGCTCGTGACGGTGAAGACGGAGGAAGAGGTTCTGGAATATACGGCGGCTTACCTGCAGTACTACCGCGAGACAGGCAACTACGGAGAGCGCACGTCGGAGTGGATCGAGCGCGTCGGCCTCGAGCACGTCCGTTCGGTCGTCGAGAATCCGGAGCGCCGCCGCGAGCTGTGCGCGCGGATGGACGAAGCGCTCGCCGCGACGAAGGATCCGTGGAAAGAAGCGGTCGAGTCGGCGAAAATTCAGAAGGATTTGTACGAAGTTATCGAAACGACGGTGTAACTCGAGCTAGAGGAAAACCGAACGAAGACGGAAGTGCTTTTACAGATATAGGAGTGGCAAAAGGAGGCGCTGGACATGGCGATGGGGAGCGCGAAGCCGACTGCGGCGAAACGCATTAAACTTGGGAACTTGTCGGAACTGCCGGTAGGCACGGGGAAAACGGTGCGGGCGGGCGAATTCGAACTGGCCGTATTCCGGCTCGGCGACGACACGGTACGGGCGGTGGAAAACCGCTGCCCGCACAAGAACGGCGTACTGGCGGAGGGGATGGTCAGCGGACATTTCGTCTTCTGTCCGATGCACGATCGCAAAATTTGCCTCGACGACGGGCTCGTCCAGAAGCCGGACGACGGCTGCGTCCGCACCTTCGGAACGCACGTCGAAGACGGCGTCGTATGGGTGGACTGCGAATGAGCGAAGCCGTTCTGACATCGCACTGCCCTTTCTGCAGCATGCAGTGCGGCATCGAACTGCAAGTAACGGAGAAGGAACCCGGTTGGGCGGTGCGCCCGAGCGGGTCCTTCCCTGTATCGACGGGCCGACTGTGCCAGAAAGGGTACCACTCCCCCCGCCACGCCGTTCATGAAAACCGCATCACGGTTCCGCTCGTGCGCCGCGTCGCGGAAGCCCGCCGCCCGGAGGATACGCCGTGGCAGCCGGAAACGTGGGACGCCGCCCTCGGCGACATCGCGAAGCGGATCCAGGACATCCAAGCGAAGCACGGGAATGACGCCGTATCCGTATACGGCGGCGGGTCGCTGACGAACGAGGTCAGCTACTTGCTCGGGAAGTTTACCCGCGTCGCGCTGAAGTCCCGCTATATCGACTACAACGGCCGGTACTGCATGTCGTCGGCCGCCGCGGCGCAAATTCGGGCGTTCGGTCTCGACCGGGGCCTGACGCTGCCGCTCGACGACATCGCCGGATCGAAATACATTATTCTGGCCGGCACGAACGTCGCCGAATGCCAGCCGACGATGATGCCGTATTTGCTCGCGGCGAAGAAGGCGGGCGCGACGATCGTCACGATCGACCCGCGCCAGACGATGACGTCCAAGATCGCGGACATCCACGTCAAGCTGCAGCCGGGCTTCGATTCAGTGTTCGTGAACGGCTTGCTGCACGTCGTCATCGAGGAAGGGCTGTACGACAAAGCGTACGTCGAGGAACGGACGAACGGCCTCGAAGCGCTAGCCGAAGCGGTGCGCGCCTTCAACCCGGAGTACGTATCCCGCGTGACCGGCATTTACGAGGAGAAGATTCGCGCCATCGCGCGCGGCTTCGCGAAGGCGGAGAGCGGCGTCGTGCTGACGGCGCGCGGGCTCGAGCAGCAGGTGAACGGCGTCGAGCATACGCTCAACTACATCAACCTCGCGCTGCTGTGCGGCAAAGTCGGCCGTCCGAACAGCGGCTTCGGCGCCGTCACGGGGCAAGCGAACGGCCAGGGCGGCCGGGAGCACGGGCAGAAGGCGGACCAGCTGCCGGGCTACCAGCTGATCGAGGACCCGATCGCGCGCCGCCGCGTCGCCGAAGTGTGGGGCGTCGATCCGGATTCGCTGCCGGGGAAAGGCGTCTCGGCTTACGAGCTGTTCGATAAGATCATGGACGGCGACATCAAGGCGATGATCGTGCTCGGCTCCAACCCGCTCGTATCCAGTCCGAACGCGCATCGCGTCGAAGAGGCGCTGAAGAAACTGGAGCTCCTCGTCGTCATCGATATGTTCGAGACGGAGACGGCGAAGTTCGCGCATTGGATTCTTCCGGGTTCTTCCTTCCTCGAGGCGGAAGGGACGCTGACCAACGTCGAAGGCCGCGTGTTCCACCGCGCGAAGGCGCTCGACCTGCCGGGCAGCGCGAAGCTCGACATGCATATCCTGTGCGAGCTGGCGGATCGGCTCGGCGCAGGGCAGTACTTCCGGTTCCGCGGTCCGGAAGACGTATTCCAAGAGCTCCGGCTCGCCACGCGCGGCGCGCCGGCCGATTACAGCGGCATTACGTACGAGCGGCTGAAGAAGGAAGGCGGCGTCTTCTGGCCGTGTCCGGCCGAGGACCACCCGGGAACGCCGCGGTTGTACCGCGAGCGGTTCGCGCATGCGGACGGCAAAGCGAAGCTGCACCCGATCAAGCCGGGGATGCCCGCCGAGACGACGAGCCGCGAGTTCCCGTACATCCTGACGACCGGCCGCGTCGGCAGCCAATATCTGAGCGGCGTGCAAACGCGCCGGACGGAGCAGTTGCACGCGAAATCGCCCGTGCCGGTCGCGGAGGTGCATTCCTCCGTCGCCGCGCGCATCGGGCTTCGCCCGAACGATCGCATTCGCTTGACGTCGAAGCGGGGCACGGCCGTGTTCCCGGTTCGCGTCAGCGACGACATTCACCCGACGACCGTATTCGTGCCGTTCCATTGGGGCGGCGACCATTCGATCAACCGGCTTACGAACGACGCGCTGCATCCGATCAGCCGGATGCCGGAATTCAAAATTTGCGCGGTCCAAGTCGGCCGCGAGGGGGAATCCGTATGAACGTACTGCGCATCGTCGGAGGAGACGAGCGAACGAGAGCCGAAGTGGCGGCGAGGACGGCGGACTGCGGCTGCGCGAACGCGACGATCGCGCTCGCCCGCTCGAAAGCGGACTGGGCGCTGCTCAACCGGCTCGAGGGGAACGTCGCCGTCATCGTGTTCGACCGCGGTTACGCCGATCCGGAGTTCGGCGAGTGGCCGGTGTTCCATATCGACGACCTCGAAGCGTGCGTCGAGTATCTCGCCTGCATCCGGGCGTTCGACCCGCACGAGGGCGGACTCGATTTCGCGGAATACGCTTGGTGAAACGAATATCGTATTGAGGTTTGGGAACGCTGCGGCGTTCCTTTTTTTGCGCTCGATGTCGGTATACAGGTCATGGCGGTGGCGACGTCGAATTTTTTCAGAATGCTTATTGACTCTCACGTAACGTAAGGCCTTATGCTCGAATCGAAGGGAGGTTAGCGGCGATGCTGCGAGTGAAAGAAGTCGCGAAGCTTGCGGGGATCAGCGTGCGCACGCTGCATCATTACGACGAGATCGGACTGCTCGTTCCGGAGCATGTGACGGAGGCCGGCTACCGTATGTACTCCGAGCGCGATCTCGAGCGGCTTCAGCACATTCTGTTTTTGAAGGAGCTGGACCTACCCCTTCAACGCATTAAGGCGATCGTCGACGATCCGGCGTACGACCGCGTGGAGGCGTTGGAGGCGCATCGGCGGCTGATGTACGAGAAGCGCGACCGCCTCGATCGAGTGATCGCGACGCTGGATAAGACGATTCGGCACGCGAAAGGAGAGATTACGATGAGCAACGAGGAAAAGTTCGAAGGGTTCGATTTCAGCAAAAACCCGTATGAGCAAGAGGCGCGCGAGCGCTGGGGCGACCAAGCGGTCGACGAGGCGAACCGGCGCATCCAAAGCAAAACGCCGGAGGAGCAGCAGGCGATGGGCGAGCGGATGAACGCGCTGTTCGCGAAGCTCGCCGCGGTTCGAACGCTGGCGCCCGATTCCGACGAAGCGCAGGCGGCCGTCAAGGAGTGGTACGATTTCCTGAACGACAACATCCAGACGTACTCGCTTGAGGTGTTCAAGGGGCTTGGGCAAATGTACGTCGACGACGAGCGCTTTACGCGCAACATCGACAAGTTCGGGGAAGGGCTCGCCGCGTTCTTGCGGGACGCGATGGCCGTCTTCGCGGATCGCGCGCAGCAGGCGTGAGGCATGCTAGGGAGGGAAGCCGCCGATGGGCGGCTTTCTTGCGTTCGGGAGCGGGGCGAGGGGTATGGGACGGTTCGAGAGTGGGGCCAGTGGAGATGCGGCGACTCGGTAACAGCGCAAAATTAGTGCGGTTAAGCGGGAACGGACCGATTTTTGCGCGGTTGGCGGAGGCTGGGGCGGGGGAACGGTGCGAGAGTGGGGCTAGTGGGGATGAGGCGGCTCGGTAACAGCGCAAAATTAGTGCGGTTAAGCGGGAACAGATCGAATTTTGTGCGGTTGGCGGAGGTTGGGGCGGGGGAGTGGTGCGAGATCGGGGCCAGTGGGGACGCAGCGGCTTGGCGACAGCGCAACATTTGTGCGGTTAAGCGGGAACGGATCAGATTTTGTGCGGTTGGCGGAAGCTGGGGCGGGGGAACGGTGCGAGAGTGGGGCCAGTGGAGATGCGGCGGTTCGGCGACAGCGCAAATTTTGTGCGGTTAAGCGGGAACGGATCAAATGTTGTGCGGTTGGCGGAGGCTGGGGCGGGGGAACGGTGCGAGAGTGGGGCTAGTGGGGACGCAGCGACTCGGCGACAGCGTAAATTTTGTGCGGTTAAGCGGGAACGGACCGAATTTTGTGCGGTTGGCGGAGGTGGGTAGGTGCTTACGGTTCTGAACCTATGGCCCTAATTTTTGCGGCTGGGAGGGGGAGATGCGTAACTTTTCCGTGGGACGGCGCGTCTGTGATAAAAGAGACAATCCAGATCGGCAAGGTGATAGGCAAAATGATACGAATGCGACGGTTGGCGGCGGCGGCGCTGCTTCTGTTCGGGCTCGGCTGCGGGGCGCTGTGGGGCGTCAATCGGTGGGTGGAGACGGCGAGCGCCCCTTACATCGTAGCCCCGGCGTATGCGCCGGAAGCGGACGCGGTGCTGATCCTCGGCGCCCGGGTATATTCGGAGACGCGGGTGTCGCCGATGCTGCACGATCGCCTTACGGCCGGACTCGCTTTATACGAAGCGGGGAAAGCACCGAAAATCATCGTCAGCGGCGACAACGGCCAAGAGGAATACGACGAAGTGAACGCGATGAAGACGTTCCTCATCGAGCGCGGGGTGCCGCCGGAAGACATTTTCATGGACCATGCCGGATTCAGTACATACGAGAGCTTGTACCGGGCGAGGGCGATATTCGGCGTCGACCGGGCGATCGTCGTGACGCAGGGCTACCATCTGAAGCGGGCCGTGTACGTCGGGCGGGCGCTCGGCGTGGACGCGTACGGCGTCGCGAGCGATCCCCGCGCGTACGCCGGGGCGGAGCGGTACGAAGCGAGGGAGAAGCTCGCGCGGGCGAAAGACTTCGTGCTCGTGCACACGAGTCGGCCGAAGCCGACGTATCTCGGCGAACCGTTCCCGATCACCGGCGACGGACGCGCGACCCACGATTGACGAACGAACGACGCCCCGGCTGCTGTCAACCAGCGGCCGGGGCGCGAATGTTATTTCTCGTGTTTGATTTTGAAATCGGCGATCACTTTCTTGTTCGCCATTTCCTTCAAAGCGTTCTTGAGCCGATCCGGGGAGACGTCCGCGGACAGGCCGAGCCGCTCCTTCAGCAGCGCATATTCCTTCTCGTAATCGGCATCGCTCTTCTTGTTCACGGCACGCCTCCTACCCCTTCGTCGCGACCGACGGCTTCTGCCCTTTCGCGGCGACCTCCGCCTCGAAATACGCCTTCAGCTCCGCGGCCTTCCGCGGATCCTCGAGCTTGATTTTGTCCTTGATGAACTTCTCGACGAGCGTTTCCCAAGTGGGCGCCAGCTTCTGGATCGACATCATGCGGATCGCGTTTTTCACCATTCTTCGTTCTTTCGCGTTGGAATATACATCCTTATAATATTGGACGCGCTCGAAGTCGAGATGGTCGAACACCGCGCGGAAAATGTCGCCGGTCATGCGCGCGTCGTCCAGCGCCCGATGCGCGGACCCTTCGTTCGCGATGCCGAGGTCGAGCAGCGCCGCTTCGACGCTGACGTCGTTCGTCACGTTCTTATAGCGGATGTACCCTTTCAGCAGATCGTAGTAAGGAATGGCCAGCCAATAAGCGTCGTCCAGCTTGTGCATGCGCACGTCCAGAACGATGCGCTTCATGTCTTCGCCGCCCCACGTGACGAACATGAACTCCTCGCTCCGGTCGAGCCACTCGCGGAACGCGGCGATCGCCTTCGGGAAGCCCGGCGCGGCGTCGATGCCTTCCTGCGGGATGCCGGTCTTCTCTTTAATGAAATTGTTCAGCTTCGAAAAATAGACGGGCTTCACGAGCGTCGTGAACTCGTCGATATATTTCAGCGAACCGTTCAGCCGGACCGCGCCGATTTCGATCACTTCCATCGGCAGGTCGCTGGCGAACTTCCGCCCGTTGAATTCGATATCTAAAATTATATAATCCATGCGCGCATCCTCCTGTCGCTCGCCTTTATCCTCCCCTATTGTAGCAGAAACTTGCCAATAACGGGGAATCGGCGGCGGGAAGCGTGCCCGCGCCCGAAATTACGGCGCCGCCGCCCGGCGCAGCACGGCGAAGCCGTACGGCGGCAGCTTGAGCCGTTCGCCGATCGCGGCGGCGCCTACGCTCCCGAACGCGAGGCGCCAGCCGCCTTCGCCGGCGGGAAGCGGGAACGCCGCTTCCGCTTCGGACCGGTTGAGCGCGACGAGCAGGCGCTCGCTCCCGTCTTCGCGCGCGTACAGCACGCGCGCATCGCCCGGTTCCGCGAGCAGGAACCGGATCGCGCCCGCGCGCAGCGCCGAATGCGCGCGGCGAAGGCGAATCGCGTCTTTGTAGAACGCGAGCAGCTCCCGATCCTGCTCCGCAGGATCCCAGACCATGCAGCGGCGGCAGTCGGGGTCGCCTTCGCCCGCCATGCCGACCTCGTCGCCGTAATAGATGCAAGGCGCTCCGGGGAAGGTGAGCTGGAACAGCGCCGCCAGCTTCATCCGCCGGCGGTCTCCGCCGCATACCGTCAGCAGGCGAGGGGTATCGTGCGAGTCAAGCAGATTGAACATCGCTTCGGACGCCTGCCGCGGATACGAGGCGAGCTGCCGCTGCATCGCGTCGGCGAAGCCGCGCGCGTCGAGCTTGTCGCGGGCGAAGAAGTCGAGCGCCGCCCCCGTGAACGGGTAGTTCATGACGGCGTCGAATTGGTCGCCCTGCAGCCACATGACGGCGTCGTGGAACATTTCCCCCAGGATATAGCAGTCCGGCTTCGCCGCCTTCACGACGTCGCGGAACTTCCGCCAAAACCGGTGATCGACCTCGTTCGCGACGTCGAGCCGCCAGCCGTCGATGCCGACCTCTTCGATCCAATACCGGGCGACGCCGAGCAAATAGTCCTGCACGTCCGGATGCGACGTGTTCAGCTTCGGCATGTGCTCCTCGAAGGCGAAAGCGTCGTACGAGGGGACGCCGTCCTCCTTGCGGAGCGGGAACGAACGGACGTGGAACCAGTCCGCGTATTTCGACGCGGCGCCTTTCGCTTTCACGTCGAGGAACGGCGCGAACGTTCCGCCCGCGTGGTTGAACACCGCGTCGAGCATGACGCGGATGCCTCGCGCATGGCAGGCGGCGACGAGCGTCTTGAGCAGCGCGTTGTCGCCGAAATGCCGATCGACGCGCAAATAATCTTCCGTGTCGTATTTATGGTTCGTGCGCGCCTGGAAAAGCGGCGTGAAGTAAATCGCGTTCACGCCGAGCTCCGTCAAATGGTCGAGCCGCTCCAGCACTCCCTGCAGGTCGCCGCCGAAATAGTTGTGCCACTCCGGCTTGCCGCCCCACGGCAGCGCGCCTTCGGGATCGTTCGACGGGTCGCCGTTCGAGAACCGCTCGGGGAAGATTTGATAGAACACCGCGTCCTTCACCCAGGCCGGCGGCCGGAACAGCTCCGAGGCGTGAAGGAACGGGAATTCGAACAGACCGAAATGCTCCTCGGGCGCCTCCGCGGAAAATCCTTTCTCCGTATACCACAGCGTCATTCCGCCGTCCGCGTCACGGGACTTCAACGCGAACGCGTACGCGAGCCGCCGGAATTCGGGCTGCACGTCCGCCTCCCAATAGTCGAACAGCTCGTCCTCGTACGTCTTGCGCATCGAGGCCGTGCGCATCGCGGCGAACGGCTGGAATTTGTCCCCGTACAACACCTCCGCCGCAGTCAAATCCCCGCGCTTCGCCCGGAGCCGCAGCACGACGGTACGCTCGTCGTAAGCGAACGCCCAATTCAACTTCGGCCGATGATACACCGCTTCTTTCAACATGCGAATCCCTCCCGCTAGGTTAAGGTTCGAATCGACCTACAACGCAAAAAAGGCACAACCCGGTCCGATTTCGACGAGGTTGTACCTTTCGGTTCGAAAAGGTAGCATTGCCTTCTAATTGCTTTCATCATAGCACAATCGCATGGTAAGATATAGTACAAATAAGGAGGCGTACATGATGGACTTATTGAAAGTGATCGAGAGTCAGAAAATCGTCGCCATTTTCCGAGGCGTGTCGGGGGAAGGCGCGGACCGGGGCGCGGAAGCGCTCATTCGGGCAGGGATTCAAGTATTGGAAGTGACGATGAACACCGAGGGCGCACTGGCGTCTTTGTCCAAATGGAGAGAAACGTACGAAGGCAAAGCATACCTCGGCGCGGGCACGGTGCTCGATCTCGAAATGGCGAAGGAAGCGGTCGCGGCCGGCGCGCAATTCCTCATCTCGCCGAACCTCGACGAAGAAGTCGTGCGCTACGGTCTCGAGCAGGGGATCGACGTGTTCCCGGGCGTCATGACGCCGACGGAAATCGTCCGCGCGTGGAAGGCGGGCGCCCGGGCGGTGAAGCTGTTCCCGATGGGCTCGCTCGGCCTGCAGTACTTGAAGGACGTGCGCGCGCCGCTCGACCGCATTCCGATGATCGTGACGGGCGGGGTCAATTTGAACAACATCGCCGACTTCATCAAGGCGGGCGTCGCGGGCGTCGGCCTCGGCAGCAATCTCGTGGATAAGAAGCTAATCGCCGAAGGCAAATTCGACGAAATCGAGGCGAATGCGCGGAAATACGTGGAGGCGGTCGCCGCGGCCTCCCGCTAAACCGGGAAGGAGGAAACGGGATGAAAGCTAGCGCGCTGCTGAGTCAGGCGGAGGTCGTACGGGCCATCACGCTGCAGGCGGTAGAGTCGATGCGGGAAGAGGAAGCGGACGTTCAGCCGGAAGGATTCAACAATACGATCCGATGGCATCTCGGCCATATTTACCTAGTGCAGGAGAGGCTCGCGTTCCATTACGCCGGGTTCCCGGTGGACGTGCCGCCCTCGTACATCGATTTGTTCGGCAACGGCACGAAGCCGAGCGATTGGACGGTCGAACCGCCCTCGCTGGCGGAGCTTGGCGTCCGGCTGCAGGAGCAGCCCGGCCGCATCCGGACGCTGCTCGGCGAGAAGCTGCTCGAGCCGCCGGCCATCCCGTTCCAACGGTTCAACGGCAAGCTGGATACGATCGGCGCGATCGTCGGCTATTCGCTGTATCACGAAGGGCTGCACATGGCCGCCATCAAACAGTTGAAGAAATCGTTCATGCCGCAGCAGCTTCAATAAGAAAGCGCCCGTCCGCAACGGACGGGCGCTTTTCGCGCACGCTAAGGGGCGCTTACTGGCGAAGCTCGACGACGTCTCTCGGCGGTCTGCGGTTGTTGCGGATGCGGTTGACCTCGCGATCCGACAGCTCGCGGCCGACGACGATGAGCGAGGACATGCGGTCGTTGAAGCCGTTCAAGGCGCGAACGTTCGTGTTGCCGCGGTAGACGCGAGTTTCGCCGCGGTAGTCCACGTGCTCGAACAAAATCAACGTAACCTCGTCGTCATCCTCGACGTTGCGAAGGCGGAAGCTGGACAACATGTCGTTGAAACGGAGCGCGCGGGCGTCGCGGATCGCGATGCCGCCCCGACGAATCTGGATGCGGCGGCCTTGGAAATCGTTATGCTCGAACAACGAAAGGCGTACATCTCTGTTTGCCATTGCGCAATCCCCCTTTCTGGAAGAGATAGTGCAGTGTATGCGTGGAGCGCGGAGCGGTCATGGACGAATTGCTTGCGGTATTTGACTAATTTCCTCTTGCGGCGGTTCGCGCCGGTTTGGTATGATGTTTTTCCGGTTGGATGGAAAACGGTACCAAACCTTCTCGGCTATGGGGGTGTTGCATGCTCTTCGCCACGCTGTTTCGCAAAGCGTACCTCGTCCAACTGCAGTATCGCGGGGCGCACGCGATCCGTTCGGTCACCAGCGTCATTTTCGGCTACATCTACATCTCCATCTGGATCGGCCTCGGCGCCGACCACTCGCTCGGGAAGTACGGCACGGAAGGCATGATCGCCTACATCGCCGCGAACCAAGCGATCCTCGTCACCACCTTGTTCATCACCTACGGTCTAGGCATCGAAACGCTCGTGCGCAGCGGCAACATCGCGGTCGACCTGCTGCGTCCGGTCCATTTGTTCCCGCATCTCGCCTGGAAAGAAGCGGGGAAGATCGTCTACAGCTTCATGTACCGCGCGATTCCGATCTACGCCTTCTTCGCTCTCGTGTTTTCCATCCCGCTGCCCTCCCGTCCCGAGGCTTGGGCGGCCGCCGCTTGTTCCTTGGTCATGGCCAGCTACATCAACATCTGTATCAATTACATGATCGGCGCCGCTTCGCTTTGGTCGGGGGAAGCCCGGTTTTTGTACTGGCTGCATTATGCGGTCGCGATGGTTATATCGGGCTTTTTCCTGCCGATCGAATGGCTGCCGGCGCCGCTTCGAGCGGCGGCCGTTTGGACCCCGTATCCGTACATCCAGTACGCGCCGGTGACGCTGTTTTTGGGCACGAACGAGCGGCCGCTAGCGGCGCTGCTCGGCGCCTTGGCTTGGTGCGCGGCGCTGACGGCGCTGTGCTACGCGGTTACGGCCGTCGTCAGGCGGAAGCTGGAGGTGCAGGGCGGATGAGCGGTTGGGTTTCGCTGTACGTCAAATTGCTGGGGGCCGGGCTGCGCAGCCGCATGCAGTACCGGTTCAATTTCGCGATGACGTCGCTCGCGGCGGCGCTCATCGCGGCCGCGGACTTCCTCATGATCGCCGTCGTGCTGCTGCGGTTCGATCATGTAAGAGGCTGGGATATTTACGAAGTCGGGTATTTGTACGCCGTCGTGACGCTGGCGAAAACATGCTACCGCACGATCAGCGCCGACCTGCATTACATCGAGCGCTATTTGGTGACCGGCGAACTCGACGCTTTGATGGTGCGGCCGGTGCCGGTGCTGTTCGCGCTGATGACGGCGAACGTGCGGCTCATGCCCGGCGAGCTCGTGCAGTCGACGGCGGTGCTGTCGCTGTCGATGGGGGCGATGATGGCCGAGGGCCGACTCGACGGTTGGGCGATTCCGCTGACGCTGCTCAGCGCGGCGACCGGAACGGCGATTCTGTTCGCAATCGGGCTCGCGACGGCGACGGTCGGCTTCTGGACGACGAAGGTCGACGATCTGCAGTCGTTCACCGAGGACGCGTCGAAAGCGGCCGGCCAATATCCGCTGGCGGTGTATCCGGATTGGCTGAAGGGCGTCCTGTTGACGGTGCTTCCCGTCGGCTTCGTGAGTTACGTGCCTGCTTTGTATTTGCTCAAAGGGCAGCTCGGACTTTGGACGTTCGCTGCTGCGGCGGCGGTCGCGGCCGTGGCCCTGTTCGCCGCACTCCGGTTTTGGCGCAGCGGCATTCGCCGGTACCAAAGCACGGGGCATTAAAGGGAGGGGATCCGCATGATCGAAGCGACGCAAGTGGTCAAAACGTTCCGTCATCCCGTCGTGAAGGAGGGCGCCTTCGCCGGGCTGCGCGCGCTGTTCGCCCGCGATTACAGGGAGACGACGGCGGTGGCGGGGCTGACGTTCGCCATCGGGCGGGGCGAATTCGTCGGCTGCATCGGCCCGAACGGAGCGGGGAAATCGACGACGATCAAGATGCTCGCCGGCATTCTGCACCCGACCTCCGGGGAAGTGCGGATCGGCGGCCGGTCTCCGCAGCGGGAGCGCCGGCGCGTCGCCGAACGGATCGGCGTCGTGTTCGGGCAGCGCAGCCAGCTGTGGTGGGATTTGCCCGTGCGCGATTCGTACGAGGTGCTGGCGGCGATGTACAAGGTGGAGCTGTCCGCGTACCGCCGCCGCTTGGCCGAGCTGGCCGAGCTGCTGCAGCTTGCGGAAATCATGGATCAGCCGGTGCGCAAATGTTCCCTCGGGCAGCGGATGCGCGCCGATTTGGCCGCGGCGCTGCTGCACGACCCGGACGTGCTGTTCCTCGACGAGCCGACGATCGGGCTCGACGCCTTCGCGAAGCAGCGCATTCGCGAGTTCTTGAAGACGCTGAACCGGGAGCGCGGCACGACGATCCTGCTGACGACGCACGATATGGACGACGTCGAGGCGCTGTGCAGCCGCGTGATGGTCGTCAGCGGCGGCTCGCTCGCCTTCGACGGCGCGCTCGCCGAGCTGCGCGGGCGGATCGGCCTGCCGAGCCGGATGGAGCTGACGTTCGCCGCGGAACCGGTCGTGCCCGAGGGGGCGGGGGACGGCGAAATCGCGATCGAGGGAATCGAGGGCCGGCGCGCGACGTTGTCGTTCCGCCGGGAACGCATCAAGCCGATGCGCGTGTTGGACGCGGCATCGGCTTGGGGGGACATCGTCGATATTCACATGGAGGAGCCGGAGCTCGAGGACGTCATTCGGCGCATTTACAGCGGCGCGACGAAAGAGCGATAACCGTCCAGGAACACCTCGACCGCGAAATACAAGAACAGCGCCGCGGACAGGAACGAGATCGTCCGCACGAATGCGGGGCCGAGCCGGCGGCCGCTTGCGGCCGACAGCAGCGCCATGGCGCACGACCAGACGATGCCGGCGGAGAAGAAGCCCGCCAGGAACGCGGTCAGCGCTTCCGCGCCCTGCGTCGGCGATTTGGCGATGACGCTGCCGCCGACCGTCGCGAACCACAGGATCGCCGTCGGCGACGCGATGGCGAGGCCCCAGCCCCAGAAGAAGGAGCGCGGGAGCGAGCGGCCGGAGCCCGCCTCGCCCTCTGCCGTGTCGAGCGACTTGGGCTTCAAGGCGGCGCGGATCATCGATACCGTAAAGTACAGCAGCACGATCGTGCCGCCGATCCAGAGCGCCCAGCGCACGGCGGTAATGCCGAGCAGCAGCGAGACTCCGGTCGTCGCGAGCACGGCGTACGTCAGGTCGCCGAACGTCGAGCCGACGCCGACGAGGAACGACGGCCAGAAGCCGCGGGCGATGCCTTCGCGCACGATGGCGACGTTCACGGTGCCGAGGTCGAGGCACAAGGACAAAGATAAAGCGAAGCCGGATAAAAATAACGAAATCATCATGACGTTTGTGTTCACGAGCCCTTCGTGGCAGAATGAAACCATTATACGACCGAGCTCGAAAGGGGACAACCTGCGGATGGCAGAAGTTTGGAAAAAATTAATGCTTCACAAAGCGAAGCGGGCGCTGGCGCTGAACGTGCCCGGGGGCGATTACGCGGCGCTCGTCGGCGGCGTGCCGGAGGGCGTGACGGTGGACGCCGAGCAGCAGGGGGAGAACGGGACGTACGATTTCGTTCATCTGTTCGTCGCGAGCGTCGCGGAGCTGGAGGAGCACGGACCGAAGGCGCTGGCGGCGATTCAGCACGATGGGCTGCTCTGGTTTTCGTATCCGAAGAAAACGTCGAAAATCAAAACGGATATTAACCGCGATACCGGGTGGAAAACGATCCGCGACGCGGGCTACGAGGGCGTGACGCAGATCGCGGTCGACGAGACGTGGTCGGCGCTCCGCTTCCGCCCCGCGTCCGAAATTCCTTCGCTGACCCGAAAATTTACGAACGATTGATGTGCAAGGAGCGCTGCCCGTATCTTTTCGGGCGGCGTTTTCGTTATTATGGGTGTAAGTTCGTTGAAGGAGGGATCCCTTCGATGCTTTCTCTTGGCGCCAAAGAGAGAGATGTGTCGGGTGCCGTCCGCGCCGCGTTCGAGCGCGAGATGTCGCCGCTGTTATCGCCGCTTGAGAAATATTGTCGCGTCGTAGCCCGCAACCGGTGGGAAGCGGATGATTTGCTGCAAGACACATTGGAGAAAGCGTTCGTCCGGTTTCGTCAAACCGGCGGCGCACCGATGAACAAAGCGTATGTGTGCCGCATCGCGTCGAACGCGTGGATCGACCGGGTGCGCCGCGCGCGGGAAACCGTCGTGCCGGCGGATTGGCCCGGCTTCGAGCGTGCGGACCGCGCGGAGGACGGCCGCGGGGAAGAGGCGCGGCGGGCGGTGGAGCGCGTCGTCGCCGCGCTGACGCCGAAGCAGCGAACGGCGCTGCTGCTGTGCGACGCCTTGGCGTGCTCGCTGCAGGAAGCGGCGGACCGGCTCGGCATGACCGTCGGCTCGGTCAAGTCGCTGCTGCACCGGGCGCGGGCGAACGCGCGGCGGGAAGGCGGCGTCGGCGGGGAGGAGGCCGGCGATTCGGCGGACGCGGCGCTCGTCGACGCGTACGCGCTGGCGCTGCGCTCCGGCAGCATCGAGCGCGTCGTCGCGCTCGGGCGCGTCGGCGTCGGCGGCTCCAGTGCGGAGGCGCGTCTCGCCGCGAAGGGCGTTCGGGGCGTCTG
>NZ_DASQNA010000024.1 GCF_035645195.1 Paenibacillus sp.
GGCTCCGTCTTGGATGGTATCGTTCCCCAATCCGCCGGTGATCGTGTCGTTGCCATCACCGCCCTCGAGGCGATCGTGGCCGTCGCGTCCATCCAGAATGTCGTCACCCTTGTCGCCGCGCAGGCGGTTGTCGAGCCAATTACCGCGGAGCGTATCGTCCTGCTCGGTCCCGCGGACGCGCTCGATCAGGGTGAAGGTATCTGTGTCGCCGCTGAGATCCGTTACTGTCACGGTCTCTTCGGCTCCGAGATCGACTGTGATCCCCGTCGTGATCTTCAAGGCTCGTGCTTCGGCCCGGTAATCAACCTCATTGACGCCCTTGGTTCCGTCGAAGAGGTCATCGCCCTCATAGCCGATGAAACGTTGGACACCATAGGTGTTGCCTCCATAGAACTCGTCTTCGCCATGGGTGCCCAGAACAGCCTGGATGGCGAAGAAGGTATCGGTGCCGATGACAGTTCCACTGCCATTCTTCTTCTGGACAGTTCCGGCCCCGCCATTATCGCCGAACCGAACCTCGATGCTCTCGAAGCTTCGGTCGAGATATCTGATCTCGTTCCAATTCCAATCGGGATTGTCGCCCTGGAATTCGCTCCCGCCGTAAATCGTGTCGTTGCCGTTGCTGGCGAGGAAGTAATCTTCGTCGGTCAGATTACCAATGCCGCCGATCAGAACATCGTTGCCGTTACCACCGTCGAGGGTGTCCCAGCCGGCCGCGCCATAAAGCGTGTCATCGCCGTCGTCGCCATTGAGAATGTCGTTGCCGTTGGCGCCGTCGAGAGCGTCGTTGCCATCACCGCCATGGAGAACGTCCTCCACATTGTGGCCAAGGACACTATCATGGCCGTGGTCTCCAAAAACCGTGACAACCTTGTTGGCGATACCGGTCGAGACATTGGCTTCGTTGACGTGGATGAAGTCGTCCCCACCGGTTCCAACGACTATATAGCCACCTGTGTTCGGATCTCCAAAGGCGTGACGACCGAAGGCGGTTCCAATGAACTTTGCCGGATCCGTAAAGTCGCCGCCGATCGAGACGTTGATCGCTTCGATATTGGTCAGCTTGTCAACTCCGTGATTGACGTCCTGAGCGAGGTTCCTTGCATCGACGGTCCAAGAGCCATCCATGTTTCGCGTCGCGGTGACGAGCGTCCGCTCCACGCCCCCTTCGGTAAGTTTGAACACGATGGTGTTTGCGGTCTCCTCGATGCTCAACGTCCCCATCGTCTCTGCCGGGAGGATGTAGTTCATGGAATCGCCCCAGCCGCTGCCACCATTGATGGTGTCATTGCCGGCATCGGACGTGATGTAGTTGACACCGCCGCCTGCGTTGATGACGTCATTGCCGCCGTCACCGTTCAGCCCGTTGTCGCCATTGTGCCCCGTGATCGTGTCGTTGCCATCTCCGGCAAAGATATTGACGCTATCGGTTCCCTTGAGGCCGACGATCAGATTGGCGTTGATGACGTCATTCTGAAAACCGCCATAGGCGGTGTATGCCGGCTCACTCTGATGCTTGTAGATCGAGACGCCGATCTGGAACCGGAAGCTGTCGTTCGGACGGCCGGGGAAGTAGAACAGCATCTCATCGATATTCGAGACGGTGTCAGTTCCGAGAGGCGAACCATCACGCAGATCTTGGACCACGAACGTGGTGGTGGTCGATGTCGCCCTTGTGATTCTGAAGATGTCGACAGGCTGCCCCCCATCCGTCAGGGTGATGTAAGCCTCGGTCTCCGATACGACCCTGATTCCGAGTTCCCCCGTCATCGAGCCCAGGTTGTATGCCGCTCGATCGTTGGTATTGCTGCCACCGCCTGTACCAGATCCGCCATAGATCATGTCGTTGCCGGCACCACCTTCCATCGTATCAGCGAAGCCTGCGCCGCCGATTAGGGTGTCATTGCCGGCATCACCCAGGATAAGGTCGCGCCCGTCGCCACCATCGATGCTGTCATTTCCAGCACCGCCCTCAAGCCGATCGTCGCCGCCAAGCCCGCTGATGGTATCATTGCCGGAATCGCCGCGCAGACGGTTAAAAGCGTTCGTGCCGGTGAGATTGTCGCTGTTCCGAGTGCCGCGAATGGACTCGATGCTGATCAGCCTATCCGTATCGCCGTTTGCGCCTGTGACGAGAACAGACCCATCATTCTGAACATTGGACAGATTGACCGTGATACCGGTTGTCGAGTTTGCAGGAGCATCGTTCCGGTAATCGACCTCGTCGTCCCCGGCGCCGCCGTCGAAGGTATCGTTGCCGCCGAAGCCGCGGAAGCGCTGATACCCTTCCGCGCCTTTGAAAGAATCGGCCTTGTCGGTGCCGTAGACGAATTCGACGTTTGTAAAGCTGTCGATCTCTCCCGCTCCACCAGCCACGATCCCTGAATGCGCAGAGTCGAAGGTGACCTGGATGCCGTTCGTGCGGGTTTCGAGACCTCTGTACGAGATCATGTCGAAGCCGTCGCCGCCATCGATGATATCATTG
>NZ_DASQNA010000025.1:300000-389413 GCF_035645195.1 Paenibacillus sp.
ATCAGCCAGCTGTCGACCGTGCCGGCGAGCAGCTCGCCGCGCTCCGCCCGTTCCCTCGCGCCTTCCGTATGGTCGAGCATCCAGCTCCATTTCGTCGCCGAGAAATACGGATCGATCATCAGTCCGGTCGCCGCGCGCACCGCATCTTCGTGCCCTGCAGCGACCAGAGCGGCGCAGTCGTCCGCCGTCCGCTGGCACTGCCACACGATCGCTCGCGTGACGGGAAGTCCGGTCGTTCGGTCCCACAGCACGGCGGTTTCGCGCTGATTCGTGATGGCGAGCGCCGCCAATTGGTCGGGACGAACGCCGGCGGCGCGCATCGTTTCGCGGATCGTCCGCTTCACGCTGTCGTAAATTTCGACCGGGTCATGCTCGACCCAACCGGGCTGCGGGTAATATTGCTTATGCTCCGCAGCGCTCTTCGCCACGATCGCTCCGCTTCGATCGACGAGCAGCGCCTTCGTGCCCGACGTGCTCTGGTCGACCGCAAGCATGAATTCGCGCCCGCCCATCAGACCACCTTGGCGTTCGTCATCGCCAGCGCCGTTCGCGCGACGTTGTCCGCGGTAAGGCCGTAGTGGCGGAACACTTCCGCCGTTTTCCCCGCGATCGCCGGTTCGTCCGGAATGCCGAGGATGCGCATCGGCACCGGGCAGTGCTGCACGACGACTTCCGCCACCGCCGCGCCGAGTCCGCCGTAAACGCTATGTTCCTCCAGCGTAATGATGCGCCCCGTTTCCCGCGCGGCTTTCAGAATCGCTTCTTCGTCGAGCGGCTTGATCGTATGCATGTTGAGCACACGGCACGACACGCCCGAGTGCGCAAGCAGCGCGTGCGCGTCGAGCGCTACCCGCACCGTCTCGCCCGCGGCGATGATCGTGACGTCGCCGCCTTCGCGCATCGTGACCGCTTTGCCGATTTCGAACTCGTACTCGTCGTTCTCGTACACGTCTTCGACCGGGTTCCGTCCGATTCTCACATAGACGCCGCCCTCGTGCTTTACGAGCGCTTCGGTCATCCGCTTCGTCTCGTGGCGATCGGCGGGCAGGACGACGGCGAGGCCCGGAATGGCGCGGGCGACGGCGATATCCTGCACCGAATGATGCGACATGCCGAGCGCGCCGTAGCTGACGCCGCCGCTGATGCCGATCAGCTTCACGTTCGTGGCCGAATAGGCGACGTCCACCTTAATCTGCTCGATGCTGCGCATGCTGAGGAAACAAGCCGGCGACGTGACGAACGGCTTCTTCCCGCTGTGCGCGAGGCCGGCCGCGATGCCGACGATGTTTTGCTCCGCGATGCCCACTTCCACGAATTGCTCCGGGTACGTTTCCGCGAACGGCCCCATCGCCGCCGAGCCGCGCGAATCGCTCGCGAGCACCATAATGTCGCGGTCTTCCTTCGCGAGCTCCAATAACGTATCGCAAATCACTTTCCGATTCGGAATCGTATTCGCCACGGTTACCGCACCTGCCCTTCCGACATCAATTGCGCTTCCTGCGCGTCGAGCTCCGCGAGCGCCTTCGAGAGGTCGTCGTCGCTCGGCACATGATGATGCCATTTCGCCGAATTTTCCATGAACGAGATGCCTTTGCCTTTAACGGTATTCGCCATAATGAGCGTCGGCTTGCCTTTCGCTTCCGGCGTCGCCTCGAACGCGCGGACGAGTGCGTCCATGTCGTTCCCGTCGATCGACACGACGTGCCAGCCGAACGCGGCCCATTTGTCCTCCAGCGGCTCGAGCCCCATCACTTCCTCGGTCGTGCCGCTGATTTGCAGCCGGTTCCGATCGACGATGCCGATCAAATTATCGAGCTTGTAATGCGCGCCGGCCATCGCCGCCTCCCAGACGGAGCCTTCCGCCTGCTCGCCGTCGCCCATCAAGCAATACACGCGGTACGGCTTGCCGTCCCGCTTCGCCGCGAGCGCCATCCCCACGGAGATGGCGAGCCCGTGCCCGAGCGCTCCCGTATTCATCTCGATCCCAGGCACTTTGTTGTTCGGATGCCCGATGAGCCGCGTTCCGAATTCGCTGTATGTCAGCAGTTCTTCTTTCGGGAAAAACCCTTTATCGGCCAAAATGCACCAGAGCGACTCGACGGAGTGCCCTTTGCTCGCGATAAATCGGTCGCGGTTCTCGGCCTTCGGATTCAGCGGATCGATATTCATAATTTTGTAGTATAACGCCGTTAAAATGTCCGTGTTGCTGAGCGAACCGCCCGTGTGTCCCGTTTTCGCCCGGTGAATCATCTTGAGCAGCTCTTTCCGCGTCTGGATCGCTTTCCGCTTTAATTCCGTATTCGCCATGGTCTCTCCCCTCTCCTTATAACCCGGCGCCGCGGAGCCACGCTTGAATTTCCTGCTCGGTCGGATCGACCGGATCCGGCTTCAAGCCTGGAATGTAATTGCAAGCTTCGTATAGCGCCGGAATCGCGTTGGCATGGATGCCGACGGAGTGATGCACGTACGGCCCTTTGACCAGCTTCTCTTCCCACAGCGGCCAATCGTTCACCTCGACCCACACGTACGATCCGCGCGTGTACGGTCCTTGAATGCCGCGCGCTTTGCCGAGGAACAGCTGGTATTCGCCGTGATCGCCGTCGAAGCGCGCGAGCGTCATGTCGCCGCCCTTGATTTCGCCTTCGTGCGTGCCCGGCGCGTGGGAGTCGAACAAGAAGTGCTTTCTCAGCTTCGGTTTGTTCTCGACCGACAACGACACCGGGAAGTTGCCGCAATGGAACAGCAGCTCTCCGTTCGGGTTTTCCGGATGGCGGATCGTCAGGTCGGCGAAGAACGTCGGCGCTTGGTTCATCGTCGCGGCCTGCACCATGACGGAGGTGATCGCGCCGTGGATGTCCGTCTCGCAAGTGACCGGAATTTGCTCGTCCGTCAAAATCGCGTTCGCGAGGCAAGGCATAATGCCCATCGCGTCTTGGAGCGATGACCAGCATTGGATCGCGATCGCCGTGCTGCCCGTCTTGACGGCGTATTGCTTCATCGCGACTTTGAGCGAAGCGATCCGCCTTACGTCTTCTTCCGTCACCTCGGACCAATCGAGCTTTTCCTTGATGTAGTCGATGGCGGCCGTCAGCTCCGAGCTGTTCCCTTTCTCGATCTGCTTCGACGCTCTTTGGATGTCCACAAGCGTAATCGGATGAATTTCGATGCCGAACCTCTCGAGCAATTCGCCTTCGTTGCATATCATCGTCCAGAAGGAAGCCGGCCGAGGGCCGATCTGAAGGATGCGAAGGTTCCGGAACTGGCGCACGACGTTCGCCGCCGCGGCGAAGTTGACGAACCCGCGCTCGAACACCGGATCGTTCACGCGGCTGTTCGGGATATACGTGAACGGAACGTTAAACCGGCGAAGCACTTTGCCCGTCGCGAACAAGCCGCATTGCGTGTCGCGCAGCCGCATGCCGTCCTCGAGCGGCGCTTCGTCCCGCGGTCCCCACAGCAGCACCGGTTTCCCGAGCGCTTTGCCGACCCGCGCGACCGTATCTTCCGTCCCGAAATTGCAGTGCGGGAAAAATACCGCGTCGACGCCTTCCTTCTTGAACCGGTCGGCGATTTGCTCGGCGTTGATGTGGTCGTCGTACAGCAGCCCTTCGGAATTCAATCCTTCCAAATCGACGATATCGATATCGAGGCCGAAACTATCGATTTTCTCGCGGATCATCACCTTGTACTTGTAAGCGTCTTCAGCGCTAAAAACGAATCTTCTCGTGGGTGCGTACCCGAGCTTTAATTTTTTCATGTGCTAAACCTCCATTAACTAAACTTTTTGATAAACAATGGCAACTTTGACTAAACTGTTTACTAGTTCTAATTACAGATTAACACCATAACTCTCAGCGGTCAACGTACTTTTAGCTCTATCTAGTTCTATTTTATGTTCCGTTTAACTGAAATATATCTAAACAGGGTCATTCCTTCTTGCATTTCTTTCACAATCGTTGTACGCTAAACTCACTAAACTAAACACAAACCTCTACTCTAAACGGGAAACGGAGTTTTTAAACTTGAAGCTGGAAGATATCGCAAAACTGGCCGGCGTATCCAAGTCCGCCGTATCGCTGGCCTTCAACGAAAAACCCGGTATCAGCGCGGAAACGAGGGAACGCATCCTTCAAATCGCGAAGGAATATGGGTATACGCCGAAGCCGCGCGCGACGGCGGCGGAACCAACAGCGGCCAAAGCGCTAACGTTCCTCGTCATTACGAATTCCGGCATCGTACTGGAGGAGTACTATCAGCAGCCCTTTTTCCGCGAGTTGATTCAGTACATCGAGGAACGGTGCCGGGCGCAAGGATATTCCATGATGTTTTCTTCGGTCGACATGGGGGCGTTCGAGCGGGACATCCGTATCGCCGCCAACGACGCCCGTACGGACGGCATCATCTTGCTCGGCACAAACCTATCGACCGAACATATATCGTTCATTGCCGAACAGATGGCGGACTTGGTCGTCCTTGATACGTGCTTCGACACGCTCCCGATCCATTTCATCGAAATCAATAACTTCATGGGGGCGTACCAAGCGGGCAAGCACCTATGCGACATCGGGCATCGCCAAATCGGCTACATCGCCTCGAACGTTCGAATTCACAACTTTGAAGAGCGTCGGCGCGGCTTTACAGCAGCCCTCCAGGAGCAGGGGCTCAAAATCGCTGATGCCCACGTCTTTTCCGTCGCGCCGACCATTCTTTCCTCCCAAGAGTCGCTTCGCAAGCAGTTGGAGCAATTTTTGCATACTGGGGAAACGATGCCGACGGCCTTCTTCTGCGAGTGCGACTATATCGCCATCAGCGCGATGAAAACGCTCGCCGAGCTCGGCTTCCGCATTCCCGAGGACGTTTCAGTCGTTGGCTTCGACAACATCAACGAGTCTGTTATCGTCTCGCCTGAGTTGACGACGGTGCACGTTGAGAAAGAACGCATGGCGCATTGGGCGGTCGACCTGCTCGTCGGATCGATCGAGGGCGGAAGAGACGTTAAAATGAAAATGAAGGTCGACACGCGTATGATCGTGCGCACCTCCTCCGCTGTTCCTCAATCGGCCGGCGCTTCCGTGGAAACGTAATCGCGACAGTATGAATCAAAAAGTCCGAGCGCATCGCGCCGGACTTTTTTGATTTTCCTTGCTTTAACTTTTGCTGCGGCTTTCCATCGCCAGCTTATGCTGGAGGTTGCGCTGAAATTGGTCGACAACAACGGCGAGCACAATGACGAGGCCAGTAATGACCATCTGCCAAAACTCGGAAACACCCATCATGACCATCCCGTCGCTCAGCACCCCGATGACGAACGCGCCTAAAATCGTGCCTCCGATCGACCCGCGCCCCCCTGCCAACGACGTACCGCCAAGCACCGCCGCCGCTATGGCGTTCAGTTCCCACGTTTCGCCCGTCGCCGGATGCGACGCCACGAGCTGGGAAGAAACGATCAGACCGACGACGGCGGCGCAAAATCCCGAAATCATGTAAACGGCCATTTTCGTCCGCACGACGCGGATGCCGGACAGCTCCGCCGCCCGCTCGTTGCCGCCGACCGCGAAAATATGCCAGCCGAACGGCGTCTTCTTGAATATGTACGCCGCGACAAGGCCGATGGCGATCATAATCCAGATCGAATACGGCACCGCCAAAAAGCTGCCCGCTCCGAGCGCCGGAAAGCCCGTGTTGCCGAGCTCCTCTTTCCCGACCAGGTTCGGGAACGTCGCCCCGCCCGAGCGAAGCATGGAGAAGCCGCGCGCGACGTACAGCACGCCCAGCGTCGCAATGAACGGCGCGACGTTGAACCGGGTGACGAGCAGCCCGTTCACCCCTCCGATCAATATGCCGCATAGGAGCGTGATCAGGATGACGATCGGCACGCTGAAAAACACGCTGACGCCGAACATCGGCAAGACGAGACCTTCATAGATGAGCCCGCCGGCGATCATGCCGGTGAGTCCGACGATGGAACCGACGGATAAGTCGATTCCGCCGCTGACGACGACGAACGTCATCCCGATACCCAAAATGGCATACAACGCCACGTGCTTGGCGATTAAAATCAAGCTTTGCGCGGACAAGAAGTTCGGAGCTAATGCGCTGAACGTAATCAGCAATACAATCAACGCAATAAATGTGCGCGCCTTCAGCAGCAGCAGCCCGATTTGCGCGCCTTGACCTGCGCCGGATGTTCCTTTCATCTGTTGCAGCATGTTACACGGACTCCTTTACTCGAGGTTTCGGGCGGAACCCGCCGTAGGACGCGTTCACCAACGCCTCTTCCGTAATTTGCTCCCCGGCGAATTCGCCGGTAATTTTGCCGTTCGACATGACCAAAATGCGGTCCGAAATCGCCATTATTTCTTTCAACTCGGACGCGACCAGCAAAATGCTGAGCCCCTCCTCCGCGAACTGCCGCGCAATTTTGTACACGTCCGCCTTAGCGCCAACGTCGATGCCGCGCGACGGCTCGTCGAGCAGTAAAATGTTTGGAGACGTCAGCATTCCCTTGCCGATGACGACCTTCTGCTGATTGCCTCCGCTCAGCGACAAAATCGGCAGCTTCCGGTCGGCGACTTTAATGTACAAATCTTTGATCATTCTCGTAATGCTCTCGTTTTCATCCTTCTCCGAAATGTGGAACAGCTTCGTATAGTTGGACAGGCTGGAGAGCGTCATATTTTTCGCAATCGAAAGCGCCTGCACAAGCCCTTCCCGCTGCCGGTCCTCCGGCACGAGGGCGAAGCCCCTCTGGATTTGCTTCCAGACGGATTCGGGCTTAATTTTCTTGTCGTTCAAATACAGCTCGCCGCGCACTTCCGGCCGCAGCCCCATGATCGACTCGAGCAGCTCCGTCCGGCCGGCGCCGAGCAAGCCGTAAATGCCCAAAATTTCTCCGCGGCGAAGCTGGAACGATACGTCCTCCAAATAATAACCGCCCCCAGCGCGGGGCAGCGTAAACGATTCCACCCGCAACACTACTTCGCCTGGAGGCTTCGTGCTCCGCGTTATGGCCGCCGTCTGGCTATGACCGACCATGCTGCTGACGATCCAAGGGATATCGATGCCGCTTACCCGCTCCTCCGCCACGAGCTTCCCGTCCCGGAGGACGGTAATGTAGTCGCCGATGCGCATAATTTCTTCGAGCCGGTGCGAAATGTAAATGATCGAAATGCCCTGTTTCGTCAAATCTTCGATGAGGCGGAACAGCACCTCGACCTCCGCGCTGCTGAGCGACGACGTCGGTTCGTCCATGATGAGCACGTGCAGATCCTGCTGCGCCATCGTTTTCGCGATTTCCACGATTTGCTGCTGGCCGACCTTCAGCTCCTGCACGAGCGTGTTCGGATCCATCGGATGCTCGAGCCGCTCCAATATTTGTTTCGTTCGTTCTATATGCTTCTGCTCGTCGATGGCGGCGCCGAACAGCTTCGTTTCTTCCCTCGCCATAAAAATGTTTTGCGCGATCGTCAAGTTCGGAAACAAATTGAGCTCTTGATGAATGATGCCGATGCCCTTAGCGGACGCTTCGCGCGTGTTTTTCAAATGGATCTGCTCGCCATTCAAATAAATGGAGCCCTCGGTCGGTTGTTCGATTCCGGCCATAATCTTCATCAGCGTCGATTTCCCGGCTCCGTTTTCGCCGATCAGCACGTTGACCTTACCTTTGTAGACATTGAAATCTACCTTATCAAGCGCTAGGGTCCCCGGGTACACCTTCGACACCTGTCGCGCCTGCATGCAAATTTCGTCTTTGGCGGGTGCGCCCATGTCAGCCCCCTCCTTCGACGAGTTCAAGCTTTACCGGCGTGATAACGATGTTGCTTCCCGCCGTGAACGCGCCCGTGAACCGCACTTGTTGCTCCGCCAGCGACACCGGGTCCAGCCCGGCCAGCGCCTGTTCGTTCGCGCGCTTGTTCAGCGCGTTCGCGAGCTGCGCGTACTGAATTTGGTTTTTAAATTGGTCGAACTTCACGAAATCGAGCGAATCCCGAATCGACGTCCCTTTAATGACAGGTCCGATCTGGACCGTCGCATCCTTCGCGCCGTCGAACGGCGCCAGGTCGATGTCCAACGTGCCTGCCCTCGACTCGGTGTTAACAGCGAGCACTCGTGCCTCGCCCTTGACGATGAAATTCCATGGGGCGCCGTCCGCTCCGCTCCGTACGCCGTACGTTTCGCCGGCTTGCTCCGGATCTTTGGCGAGTGCGGACAGCACCTCGGCGATATCGTCCGCATTCTCGTTAAAATAGGCGTTCGTTCTCTCCCATTCCGCGCTAACGAACCCTTCGGCGTCGAAGCTTTCGTCAAACATGCCGCCCCCGGACGTCGTCGCCGCCGGGGAGTCGAGGCTTACGACCGTGCACGCCGGCAGGAGCAGCAACGATGCGGTCAGCAACGCAGTATGGGCCGCCATCCGTATTTTTCTGGGGCCTGTACGTTTCAAAGCGATTCCCCCACCCTTCTTCATGCTTCAAAGGTTTGCAAGGATGGCCCGGTAAAGCAGCCATCCCCGCAATTCCGCCAATTTAATTATTGTTTCAATGCGAACGTTTCCAACTGGTCGGCGTTTTCCGGCGTAATAAGTACGCAATCGATCAACTGCTTTTCTTCTTTGCCCGTCGAACCCGTTTTCAAATATTGATCCGCTTGCTCGACCGCCATTTGGGCGATGTCGTAAGCCGGCTGGAGCACCGTCGCTTTAATTTCGCCGGCTTTGATCGAGTCGCGCACGTCGTTGCTGCCGTCGAAGCCGACGACGATGACGTCCGTCATGCCCGCAGCCTTCAGCGCAGCCATCGCGCCCATCGCCATCGTGTCGTTGCCGGCGATAACTCCCTGAATATCCTTGTTCGCTTGGATAATGGATTCCATTTTGGAGAACGCTTCCGTTTGGCTCCAGTTTGCGCTTTGCTGCGCAACCATCTTCATGTCCGGATATTGGTCGATGACGTCGTGGTACCCTTTGGAGCGGATGCCCGCGTTCGTATCGGATTCTTTGCCGAGCAGCTCTACGTAGTTGCCCTTCTCACCCATCAAGCGGACGAACTCTTCCGCGCCGAGCTGCGCGCCTTGATAGTTGTTGGAGACGATTTGCGAAACGGCAAGGCCGGTTTCGTTAATTTCGCGGTCGATCAGGAACGAAGGAATGCCCGCGTCTTTCGCCTTCTTCACCGCCGCCACCGTAGCGTCCGCGCCGGCGTTGTCGAGGATGATCGCCGCCGCGTTCCGCGCGATCGCCGTATCGAACAACTCGTTTTGCTTATTCGGGTCGTCGTCGTGCACGAGCACGAGCGTTTCGTAACCGAGCTCTTTCGCTTTTGCCTCGGCGCCATCCGCTTCCGATTTAAAGAACGGATTGTCATGAGAAGGGGTTATAATGACGATCAGGTTCGACTTCGGCTTCGCCGCAGCCGGCTCCGCTTGCTGCTCCGTCTTTGCCGGCTCTGCCGTCGTCTCCGTCTTCGCGGGCTCCGACGGCGCCGCCCCGCCGCCGCCGCTATCGGCCGACGAGCATCCTGCGACCGCGAACATAGCCGCCAACATCAAGACAAACATTTTTTTCATTTTCCTTGCTCCCCTCGATTCATGGTTTGGAACTCGTTTAGTTTTCCCTATTGTAAGCGCATCCATTTTAGAGATTTGCACTAAACTTGATTTTGATAATATACAAAATTTAGGTTCCAGTCAACTAACTTTTTATATATATTTTATTTTATTTTTAGCAAAACGAACTAAAAAGGTCGTATTTAACAATATATTTTAACTATTATCTTACATTTTTAATAACACGAGACTCTATCCTCTAATAAACTAAATACTAAACTTCTGACACAATAGCTCATAAAATGCAATAAACTTTTCTATTCCCTTCTACGTAAGCAAACAAAAACCCAACCCCTTGTCGAACGAGGGTTGGGTTTTACTGCTTGATTTGTCGGATTAACCGTTTAATTTCCCGAAGTTCCTTCAACATTTTTCGGTACGTCAAATATCCGACGAACGATTTCACCGCGAAAAACAGAATGGCTCCGATGCCGACAAGAAGATAATTTCCTTTCACCCCATCGACAAAGTGATTGAAGCGGTCCATAGCGTCTCCAGATCATGGTATATTGGATGTACCATTATCATGTACGGTTGGGACGAGAATCATTCCCTTGCGCGCTCGTCGGACGAACTTTGCTTATTTCGTTTACTTCTTTTCCTGAATTAACCCTTCTCTTACGAACAATTCGTACACGACTTCCTGTTCGCTGGACTCCATGCACGACGACATGACGATGTTCAATTCTTTCTCTCCGATCGAATCTTGTTTATACTCCGCCATCCATTGCTTGAACTTGTCCAGCGCCCGCACCCTTGTTTCCGCCGCAATATAATCTTGGTGATCGGTCAGCGTTTTTTCGGCGAGCTGTTCCCATTGATCGTCAAGAAATTGGTGCAGCTTCTCGGGCGTCAAGTCCGCCGAATCGAGCAGACCGGAACGTTCTGCGCCTTTCAGCAAGCGCGCGATTTCCTTAGCGACTTCATTAGGGTCTTGCTGTATTCGGTTCGGTGCATGGTGGTTATCTTGTTTCCCGTTGCCGCTCAAGTCAATCGCTCCTTATATCGCTCAGTATTTGAACCTGCTTTTGCTAGCATAAACTTATTGAATTCGGGTTGCAAAGGGTCCGAAACTCCGGCTTGTTCCCTCTGCAACGGTTGGATATATTGGTGTTTCGTAGACGAAGCCGCACTGGCACGCTGAGGAAGGCGTATTTCGCGAGAGGAGCCCATCACGACTTAGACGTGCTCTCTATGCTCCGGGAAGAATGTCCCTCGTTATCCGGCGTTTTGGCCGCGGAAGGGCAGAATTCCTTAACATAGCTAAAGATGAGCTCCATAACGACGCGCTCGCGTTCCGTTTTTACGTAAAAACAATGTCTGCTCCAGTCAAGCAGTTGGATCGCCCCGCGAATTTCGCCGTTCGCAGCTTGTTCGGCGGCCGTTGCGACTTCCCGTTGCTCCGGAACCCGATGATGCCGGCGGTAAAACCCCACCGCTTTTGAAATGGCCTGATAATCAAACGTTTGTTCCATAAGTTCACCCACGCCATTATACCAAGAGGACGTTGCTCATTCCCCAGGAAATCTTCTCCTCGCCCCTCGTCGGGCGGCGACAATCGTCCTGCTCATGCCAAGAAGACCTCGGTCATCCGACCGAGGCCATAGTTACGCATCCGTCCCGGCGCGAAACCGCACACGAAACAGCAGATACGTGAGCGAGTAGGCGACAAGACTGACGACGAGGAATGGCCAGACGCTGCCGCTCGCCTTCTGAATGAGATCCAGCTCCATGCCGAACAGACCGCAAACGACCGTCAATGGCAGAAACAGCGCGGTAATCCACGTGATCTTACGATGGAACGCTTCCTCGCGCTCCCGCTTCGCCGCCTCCTCCTTCCGCTCGAGCGCCTGTTCCACGATCGCGGTCAGCGCCGCGAGCGCATGGAGCGACTCATTGATCTCCAGCATCAGCTCCTCGATGCGCAGCCGGCGGCGGATGAGCTCGTACACGTCGGAATGATGCGTGTTATACGTCACTTGATGATACGAAGACCGCAGCATAAAGCGGATGCAGCTCTGCTTCAGCGCGTCGATCGCATCGCTCTGGGCGCGCAGCGACCCCCTTGAGCCGCCGAGCTCCCCTTGCAAACCGGCGGCGAGCTTGGACAACCGAACCAACGCGTACTTCTGATGCAAAGCTAGGATGTACAGATACAAATACGTGCCCTTCAATTGATGAAAATACGCGCCTTCGAAAAACGCATCCGTCTCCGGGTCGCCGGTCCGCGTGACCACGTTCGCCATCCCTTCGAGCGAGACGCCGAAGCGGCTGTTCTCGAAGGGTCGTATGACGAATTCGTCCCGTTCTTCGCTCCTGTGAGCGCTCACGGGCTTATATGCCTCGCGGTAGGCGCGGCGGAGCCGAAACAAGACGTCGGCAGCAAACTCCTCCGCTCCTGCTTCCTTCGTATTTACATCAAGAAGCGCCCCGCTGAACACGATCGCTTCGGCCGGCGTCGAACCGTTTCCGTCGAAAAAGCGTCCCGCGAACGGTTCGACGGCCTCGCTGGCTGCGGCCGCGAAGCTGAACGACTGCATCTCGGCCTCCGTCTTCGACAACCGCCGTTCGTATCGAATCGTATTGCCGTAACCGGCGATTTTCTTGAGGGCGTACAGCCCTTCCGTAAAACTGCGCGCATCCGCGGCGCCGGAAAACTCGATGTGATGGACGAGGAAGCCTGTCCCGGTTTCAAACAAGTACAGCTCGACATTCGTAACGGCGAACGTCCATGTCCCCGCCTTGGAGTTGCACGTCAGCGTCGAACGGTGGTTGTTGGGGAGCCCGTATGCGTGCCTGCCGCGTTGGGTCATTTTCCACATTCTGCCGATCGTATGCGGTTCGGACGCGTGCGCGACGAGCGTACGGATATGCTCGAAGCAGCGGTCCGCCGCGGGCTCGGCTTTCTCGAACCGATCGGCGTTCACCGCCTCCGCAGCGTCCGGAAAGGGCATATCGTAATGAAACGGAATCACGAGCGCGGCGACGTGGGCCTTCAAGATTTCCTCGCGATCGCCGCGTAGATCGTCTCCTGGTAATAAAACGCGTCATTCATAAACTCTAACTCCAGCTCCTCCAGCGCATCCTTCATCCAGCGGTATTCCTCGATGTACGTCGGGTGATTCGGCTCCCGGTCCAGCCGTTTCTTAAAGTTATTGATTCGATACGAGAAGCTGCCGCGGAACAGTTGGAGCCGCGAGTCCAGCGATTTCCCGGCCGTATCCTTCACCTCGTATTTCATCTGCACGTCCCGAAAACCGGACTTCCATAGCTGCGTATATAGTTTCCGTCCGTTCTCGCGGTCGGAGGCGCCTTCCACCCGCGCCGTCATCGCGATGATCGAGGGGACGAGCCCCTGCTCGTCCGGATAAGCCAGCTTCGATCCGTCGTCGGAGCCGCGCAGCACCAATACGCCGCCGGGCTTTAACCAACGCCGAAGCTTGACCAGCGCCTTCACCGGATTGGCGAGATGATGAATCGTCAGCGCGGAGAAAATAAAGTCGAACGCTTCCCCGAGCCCTCGCTCGCGCAGCGTCTGCGCCAGCGCTTCGTCGAAGCCATCCTCCTCGATGTCCGCGGCGACGAAGGCGTAGGCCGCTCCGTCCCCCGCAGCGGCGGCTTCGGCGATCTTCGCTTCGTTCTTGTCGACGCCGACGACGCCCGAGAAGGCGGAGAACGCGTCGAACCGGTCGCGCGTCACTTCGCCCCCCGCGCACCCGACATCGAGCGCGACAAGGCCGTCCTTCCGTTCGAGCCGTTCCAGCGCCCGCTCGAACGCCGCTATATCGAGCGAACGGTAATTGTTGCCCTGTACGGCGAGCCTTGCCGCCTCGTTGGGATCGGTAGGCGCATAGGCGGACTGCCGAAGCTCTCGCTTGCGAATGACCGGAAGCTTCGGCGCCGAAGCTTCTTCCTTCTCCTGCGCGGCAGGCGTTTCCTGGCGGAACGATTGATGGATCGAATTGTCCAGCTCCGCGAAGCCGAGCACGGCGAGCATATTGCGCAAATATTCGAATACGACGTTCGCTTCCCCGCGCGAGCAAGTCGCCCCTTTGTGCGTAATCCGATTGCGCAGGTTCACGATTTCGTTGTAGTTTAACGTTTGAATAATACCGAGATCTCTTCCGGTATGCTTCGACCATTTGTCCATTAATCCGCATTCCCTGAACAAGCCTACGAGCTCGCCGAAACCGAAATCCTGCACGCCTTTCGTGCCTTTTCCGACTTTCCGTTCCGCTTCGAGGACGGCCTGGCGGTCCTGGAAGGGCAGTGCGACGAGGGCTTGCTGAAATATTTTGCGAAATACGATTTCGAACAACGTGCAGCATTCTTTCACTGCGACGTCGTAATCTCCCATATGAAGAACGCGTTGAATGAACCCTAGCTTGTCTTCCATCCTAGCAGTCGCGCGATCATCTTCCATAAGCATGCTGTTCCCTCCCGAACCCCCATGGTACCCGATTCTCCGTCAAAAAGGAACCCATGCCTCGCCGCCGGATTTGCCCCGGCGCCGTTCCCCCAAGAGGAAACGTACAGCCAGTTTCACGAATTTCCCAAGAGAGCAATTATATGAAAAAAATGCGCAGTTCGGTGTAATGAGTTTACGGGGGCGGATTGATATGATAGTAATCGCGCAATCGGAAATGAAACCGTTTCCAAGTTTGCGATTGAAAAGGAGGTGTTTTCCGAAAAGTTTATGTTCGACCGTGCGTCGAAGTCGAGAAACCAAAAGATCCATTGGAGGTGCTCGGATTTATGAGTCAGATGTTGTTCAGAACGTGCGGCAAAATCGTGCTGTCGATTGCCTTAGCGGCATCCTTGACGCCCGCGGTATTCGCGAGCGACGGTCCCGGCCGCGCCGATCTTCCGGAAGCGTCCCGCGTCACCGACAAGATCGTCGTTACCGCCGCCGATCGAATCGATCGGAAGGCCGACTCCCTCGAGGAACGGTATGCCGGCGCAAAGAAAGTTTCCGTCTTGCATGTCTTAGATCTAGTGCAATACGACGAAGGCATCAAGCGGGAAGGAAAGACGTTCACGAACACGTTGGAAAAGCCGGGCGGGGCCAGCAACCGCTATCTTCGCATCGGCATTCAAGACGGGAACGGAATGTTGGATTTCACGGCATTGAACGGTTCCGCCGGTCAAATCGGGGTACATATTCGCGCCACGGTGGACGTGAGCAAGACGACGAACGGAATGTACTACACCATGAAAGATGAAGTGAGCAAAGATTCCGGTCACGTAGCGCCTTTGCATTTGATCAATTGGCGGGATTACACCCCGGAAACCGCCGTTTTCGATACCGTGATGGAACTGGAAACTACGTTGTGGGACGTCGAAAACGCATTCGTGGAAATCTTGCTTCCCTACCAATCCGCGATCACCATTCACGAGATGTACATGTTCGTAGAAAAGGAAGTACCCGGGTTCAGCGATATGCATGAACGGATTACCGGGGGAGCCGGAGCGTCGGAGGAAAACATTCATGTCGTCCATAACGCGGCCGAATTCGCGGAGGCGATCGGCAACGTCAGGGCGGCCAAGAGGCCTTCGATCATCTACGTCAACGGGACCGTTACGTACGAGGACTGGGTCGCGGCGACGGGGCAGAAAGATCGCGCGATTTCGCTCGGCTCCGAAGTGAAACATCTGTCCGTCGTCGGCGTCGCCGATCGGGGAATTTTGGACGGCGCGGGATTGAAAATCCACGGTCACAACATCATCGTGGAAAACTTAACGATTCAATATGTCAAAGCCAAGGACGGAATCGAAGTCAACAACGCGACCGACGTTTGGATCAGACACAACAGTTTCATCGACGGCGGACGGGAACTCCCGGAGGGGACCCGGTTCGATGAACTGATGTCGATTAAAAATAACGCCAAACATGTGATCGTCTCCTGGAACCATTTCAAGAACAGCAACCGCGTGCTCTTGGTCGGCAGCAACGACGAATTGGACGCGATGCCGGACCGCAGACTCATTATGCACCATAACTTCATCGAAAACGTAACGCAGCGCGTGCCGCTCTACCGCGGAGGCCATGCGCACATTTACAACAATTACATTAAAAACGTCAATCTTTCGGCGTCGAACGTTCGCAGCAACGCGAAAATCCGGTTGGAAAACAACTTCTACGAAGACGTCAAAGATCCGATCGGCGATTTCAACGGTCTCATTCCAGGCCGTTACGAAGTCAAAGGGAACATCTTCAAAAATTCGACGGGCAGCCAGCCGACGGAATCCATGATCGAAATTCACTTTACGGATTACCGTTACGAGCTGGATCCTGCGGAAGATGTCCCGGCGATCGTCCCGGAAGGGGCCGGGGCCGGAAAGATTGATCAAGATTTAGAGTATATCGCGAGTTTGGCAAACCGCGAGTAACGGCAATGTAAACGAAAAGTTCCTCTTTTCACGGGCGTGACAAGAGGAGCTTTTTCGTTATTGCGGCCGCAACTACGTCGCTTCATCGTTGTCACTGGTTCGATGATACCTTTTTCGGTAGGCGAGCGGCGTAATCCGGGTTATTTTTTTGAACGTCGTACTGAAGTGCGCAACATGTTTGAACCCGACTTGATGCGCGATTTCGATAATTTTGCTTGGGCTGTCCCGCAGCAGTTTTTGAGCTTCTTTGATTCTTACGGACATGAGGTATTCCCGAAATTGAAAGCCGGTGAGTTTTTTGAACATGCGGCAAAGGTAGTAGGGGCTAATGTAAAATTTCTCGGAAACCATCTGTAACGTAATGTCTTCGGCGTAATTTCGATTCATGAAAGCGGCGATTTCCGATATTTTCTCTTGCAGCGGATGGGAGGAGGGGGGCGCTTCGTTCCCTTCCTCTTGCGCGGCCTGCCGGTTGATTCGAATCAGCAGCTGGGTTAAACACGATTTAATATAATCTTCGTACCCTGCGCGTTGTTCCCTGCACTCGTTGAGCATTTCCCAAATAATGTGATCGACGAACGAACGCTCCTGCTTGGGAAAATGAATCAAACCGTGACCGCCCGCGAACGGCGCCCCGTCTTCGCGAGGGAGCCAATCGCCGGAGCCGAGGAAGGCGGGCGCGAAATTGATTAAAATCCGCTCGCATTCCTGCGCCTTCGAACCAGCTCCCGTGCGGTGAAGGGTGTTAGGGAAAATGACGACGACGTCGCCCGGCCGCACCGTATACACGCGGTCGTTAATAAAGAAAATTCGTTCGCCCTTCACGATATAAAAAATCTCGTAGTAATGATGCAGATGAAAGTGCGGCATATGTCCGATCGAAGGAGCGCGTTGGATGCTCAAAGCGTTATCGCCGATCCGATAATACGGCCACGACGAAGCGTTAGATTCGGCCATGACTCGAGATCACCCCCGATTGCCTTATTTGAATCTCGGATTTTCGCTATCGATAATACCGGCTCGCGCAAAACCTAAGAGACGTTCCAGTGAAAAAACAGATCCCGTACCTGCCGGTACGGGATCGAGTTTCTCCTTGCGTCCTTCTTCGGCTTACTCCTTCGTCGTCTCCAATACCGACGTCAGGAAGGCGAGCGTCAGCCCCTGCCCCCAGCCTTGGGCCCATTTCCGGTCGATGCCGAGGTACCCTTGGATATCGTTCATGACGGCCGTCCCGCCGGACACGTTCAGCACGCGGCCGTGCTCGGTAATATTCGCCAGCACGCCGTCCAACGCTTTCTGCACGTACTTCGAGTGGAGCGGATTGCCCTGCGTGACCATCGCCGCGCCGATGCCGGCCGTCGCCGAAACCTCGCCGTACGCTTCCGGGAAATCGAGAACGGTGCCCCACAGGCCATCTTCTTTTTGAAGCTTCTTGATCGCCGCCAGCTGATCGCGCAAGGAACTCCAAATATGCATCATCGGAGGATATAAGTACGCTTCCGGCAGCACCTTCGCCGCGCGGGACATCGTATAGGCCGCCCACGCGTTGGCGCGCGCCCAATAGATGCCGGACATATGGTCCTTCTTAATATTGTTGTAGCCGTGGTACCACAGCCCGGTGTTTTCGTCCTGCAAGTAATTTATATGCCAGAAAAATTGATGCAGCGCATCGTCGATCAGACGCTTTTCGTTCAGCTTAATGCCGACGCGCAGCAGGAAGTAGGCGGCCATGAACAACGTATCCGCCCAGGCCTGTTCCGGAAAATCGTTCTTCGCCGACACCGTATGCTGAAGCACCCGATCGCCGAAACGCAGGGCCCGGTGTTCCAAATACTCCACCTTGCTCATGATGAGGTCCAAATATTTCTGCTCCCCGGTGTGCTCGTACAGGGTGACCAGCATATGCCCCATCGCGCAAGCGTTTACCGTCCACACCGGAAGTCCGACTTCGATGTATTCGTCGCACCATGCCGCCATGCGTTCCAAATAGGCTTGTTCTCCCGTCACCTCGAATGCCCGGCCGACCCCGTAGAAAGCGACGCCTCCCGGCCAGTCCCAAGTGAGGTCCATGCCGAAAGTATAATCGACCACGTTCGCGATGGTTTGCTTCAGTTCTGTCGGTTGAATCTGTAATTTCAATTAGTCCAGCTCCCTTTCGTCGGCCCAAAGCCTCTGCCGCAGCAGAGACCTGGATATGTGTTCGGAGTCAAGCGCCCGCTTCCTACCATTTTACTAGCAACACGTTATATTTCTCAAGAGAGACCAATTCTTCCACGTTCATGCCGATTTCGGTAGATCGAATAAGAAAAGCTCCTTGGTTCCGTAAGGTTCCAAGGAGCTCGCCCAAGCCGTTACAACGTTGTTACGGCGCTTTCGTTCGGCGCTTGCCTCCAGTCCAGTTCCGCTTCCAACGCCACGCCCATCGGCACGACGCCTCGGGAGGCGTCGCTGCAGTCGCGCAGCCGGTTCGATGCCGCGACGCCGCGTTGGCGCATTCGGATATTGTCCATGCGCGAACGGCCCAGGGCGTCCCGATCCTTCCGCAAATCGCCGGAATAAGGGGAAATCCCCCCCTGTTCGAACCGTTCCGGGTCCAGCAGCACAATGTGTTTGCTGCGGAATTGCAGGTGCAAAATATCGGCGTCCGCCAAATACAGAATTCCGCCCCCGTGCAGCGCTTCCGGGGTCATGTGGCCGATCGCCGCCCCTTGGGTGACGCCGGAATAGCGCCCGTCGCTAATTAACGTCACAAGTCTCCTAAGTTTCCGATCGGCGTTAATATGCTGCATCGGCGTCATCATCTCCGGCATGCCGTACGCTTCCGGTCCTTGGCCGGAGATCACGACGGTCAACCGCAAGGCCCCCTCATCCACCATCCGATCGAACAATCTGTCGTACTCTTCGCTTGCATCAAGCCACGAAGGATCGGATGTATTATAAGCGGCCATTTGGCGCAAGCGAGCGATCGGCAGCGTTCGTTTCGCTTTGAGATTGTCGAGGAGATTAATATTCAACAGCTCCCGGTTGGCCTGTTCCTCGTTTTCGAAATACAGCACGAACGAGACCTTATCATCGAAGCGGTCGAGCTGTTTGCTTTCCATGCCGCTGATTTTCACGACGGCCGTGTCGAAAAAGTTCCCCCGAAGCACGTCGATTCCGCTGAAGCTGCGCTTGGGCGTACTGAGAATGATTCGGTTTTCGCGCACGCCGTCCGCTCCCAACCCCTTTTCGTCGGAGAGCCGCTCCCGCCACGATTGACCCGTAACGGTGAAAGCGTCCAAATCCAAGGGAACTCCGTTTCGGTGCAATTCGTACATCAAGGTTTCCATGCCTCGAATCAACCCGGAGCAGCACTGCTGCGCGAGCACGAAAATGTCCCTTCCTTCCGTAAGACTGTAGTCGTATAGGTCGGGGATCGGGTGTTCCTTCAGAATCGCTTCCATATCCTCCAGCGAGAAGACATATCCCGCGTACAACATAGCCCCGACAATGTGCATGACGAGGTTCGAGGACCCGCCGCTGGCGCTGTGGATGCGGATCGCGTTGCGAATGTTCGTCCGCAGCAGCTCGCTCACGCTGCACTCCGGCCGAAGGAGGACGGAAAACAGCCCCTTCACCGAGGCGCTAACCTGTTCTAGCGTCGGGGGATCGGTCAATAATTCGACGGCCGGATGAACGAGCCCGAACCCCGCAGTGATTTCGCGCGAACTGTTGCCCGTTCCGTGGAACGCGCAGATGCCGCCCTTGGCATCGCATGTATTCACGGCAAGCTGTTTCTCGTACAGTTTTTGCTTTTCCCCGGTAAGGAGCCCATATTCCACAGCTCGTTGCAGTACGCCTTGGAACGAAGTATTCGACGAGCACTGCAAAATATAGCTGAGCGCATCATGAATGTCCGCCGCCACATCCGCGTACCCTTGTTCCTCCGCGCGATCGGCCAACGTCAGCAGCTCCCGCTTCAGCTCCGCAGGAACGGTGCCGCCTTTGAGCACATGCGACGGCGCGAAGGTCGCGAATACCGGGTGCTCGCCCCGAAACCTGCGGAGCCGGTCCAAGTGGGCGAGCCCGCTAAGCACGCCGAGCGGCTGTTTATCGCAGCCTTGAATAACGAACGCTCCATGATAGGAGTGGGCTTCCATTTGATTGACGACCATCTCGGCAATCGCGTTGCGGCTTTGAAGCGAATACGACATCCCGATATTGTTCTGGGCCGTCCCGTCGCACAGCACCGGAGTGCTGAAATAGAAGGGCACCCCGCCTTCCTGCCAAATGGCGAGCGCCGCTCTGCTCACCGTCTGATGGTCGAGAATGTGAGCCGGGTGATCGGCGGAACCACCGATGATCGCGATCCTTGGCGAGTTATGCTCCAGTCGGTCGTAAATGCGATCCAGCGTCCAGTCCGGATCTCCCGCAAAGCCGTCCCCTATCTCCTTGCGAGCCCGATCCAATAACCCCGCCACCGTAATCGGTTCGTTGGCCTTCCCCTGAACGTTGTGGCTATAAGAATTCACATGATTCGGTATTCTTATCATTCGGCGCCCCCCCTCCCCGTCGGTCAAAGTCTTGAACCGGATATCGATATCGTTTGCACCGCGGTAAAAAATTCAATGGCAGCCCTGCCTTGTTCCCGTGAATGGGAGCTCGACTTCTTCATGCCGCCGAAAGGCGCATGAGGCTCGACTCCCGCCGTTTCGCCGTTAATTTTGATCAGGCCGGCTTCGACATGCTTTAGGAATACAAACATGCGGTCGATATCCTTCGTGAAAATGGACGCGCTGAGTCCGAACTCGACGTCGTTGGCGATTTGCAGCGCGTGTTCCAAGCTGTCGGCGGGAATAATCGACAACACCGGTCCGAAAATTTCATGCTGCGCGAGCTCGGATTGCGGATCGACCTGATCGAAAATCGTCGGTTCGATAAAACATCCGTTCATAAGCTCCCCTTCGGGAGCTTTGCCGCCGGTCAACAAGCGCGCCCCCTGCCGGATGCCCCGTTCGATCGCCTCTAAAATGGACTGCTGTTGACTCTGATTCACGACTGGCCCTAAGTAACAATCCGGCTCCAGCGGGTCGGACAGTTTGACGCTCTTCGCCTTCTCCAATAGAAGCGCAGTAAAGGACTCAAGCACGCTTCTCTCGACGATGACGCGGCTCGTCGCCGTACATTTCTGCCCGGCAGAACGCATGGCAGCGCTTAACGTCAACGTGCTGGCCTTCTCCAGATCGGCGTCCGCCGCGACGATCGTCGGATTTTTCCCGCCCATCTCCAGCTGGTATTTCGCTCCGCGCTCCACCGCCGCGCGGGCGACTTGCTTGCCGACTTCGTTCGAGCCGGTGAAGGTGATCCCTTGCACGTACGGGTGCGTAATGATCGTTTGCCCTACTACGGTCCCTTTGCCCGTTACCATGTTAATAACGCCCCTCGGGAACCCGGCCTTCTCAAAAATTTGCATGAGCCGGTACGCGGTGATCGAAGCGGGATCGGCGGGCTTCCATACGACGGTATTTCCGTAAATTAATGCGGGCGCGATCTTCCAAACCGGTATCGCAACCGGGAAATTCCAAGGCGTAATGACGCCGACGACGCCCAGCGGCACCCGGTTCGTGTACAGCATGGACTGGCCGTCGGAAGCCGGGTACGTCTCCCCGAGCGCCCGCATGCCCTCTCCCGCGTAATACCGCAGCAGCGTTACGCCGCGCTTGACTTCGCCGATCGCCTCCCCGATCGGTTTCCCCATTTCGCGGGACAGCAGGGTTGCGATATCCTCGGCTTCGTCCTCCAGCCGCTGCGCAGCGCGAAACAGCGCCTCGCCCCTCGAAACGCCGGGCAGCGATCGCCAATGCATAAGCGCTTCTTTCGCCGCATGGATAGCGGCTTCCGTCTCTTCCGCCGTCGCAAGCGGGTAATCGCCGATCGTTTCGCTTAACCTGGCGGGATTGCTGCGGAGCTGCCTTGCCCCCGATGCGCCGTCCAGCCATTCCCCGTTGATGTACAGTTGTGCATGCAGCATTTATACCCGCTCCTTCGAAGTATTTGGGATCCCTAAGTCCGCCGCCCCCAGAGCCGACGTAACGGCGTCCGGATAATACCGCTCTACCATCGTAAGTCCGAGCGCGGCTCGATGAACTCTTTCGCGGCATAAGGAGATGTTCACGGCTTCTAGATGTTTGCCGGAAGGGTATACGTCGGGATGATTGCGGAGACCGAATTTAATGTAAACAGGGGAAAGAATTCGAATGATTTCGGGAATTTCGTAATGGCGAATGAAGCCTCCGAACGTGTCGGGAACCTCGACATAAATATCCAGCGGCAGATCCACCGCTTGACGAATCGCCGCCAGCTTCGGGAGCGTAAGAGCCGTCGGAAGATTATAGGTGTCCGCTCCCAAATCTTGCATGATTTTCACCGACACCGGGTTGGACGCCATCATTTGCACCGAGCATTTGACGACGAAATCGGGCGGCAGCGCTCCGCGGCGCTTCATTTCCTTGGTCAAGAGCAACAGCCCCTCGTCCCCGACCAGCGCGCCTCGGATTCCAAGACGAGCCGCCCTTTTCAAATCTTCCATCGCATATACGAGCTGATCCGCGCCTTCATGCCGGATGCCGGCCGCCTTGCCCGCAGGCGTCATCGGGAGCGGGCTGATATCCCACGTCCCCCGCGGGCCGACGAATAAGCTTAGCTCCACGCCTCTTTCTTCGCACATCGATCCCATTTCCAGAATCTCGTCGTCGGATAGCAGCATAATGCCGCTTCCCTGCGAAACGCGATGCACCGTGATCCCGTATCTATCGATCTCTTCGAACGTCGCTTCCAACGCCCGAGGCCCCTCGACGCTCGGAAGCTCGATCCGGTACTGCGCGCCGTCAGGGAACCTTTTGGGCGACGACGGAAGATCGTACAAATCTTGTCCGGGGTACCCGAGAGAACGCAGGAAGTCTCTTGACTCTTTCATTCGTATTCCTCCCTATCGGTCATGTTCTTCAGCGATTCAAGCTCTCTAAGCTTTAAGAAATCTTGTTTGACGTCGTTGAGATGCGCGCTCATCATTTCCTTCGCCATCTGCGGGTTGCGCTGCTCGATCGCCAACGCGATCAGCATGTGGAAATGCGACGCGCGCTCGGCGCTTCCCGGGATTCGAATCGTATTCCTGCGGCTTTCCAACAACAGATCGGATATATCTTTCATCACCTTCGCCATGATTTCGTTCGCGCACGCCTCGGCAATATATTCGTGAAAGGCGATATCGGCTTCGAAGTAATCCTCGCCCTTCTCAATATTCGAGATCATTCGGCTAGCTGCTTCTTTAATTGAGCGAATCTGGCCGATGGAGCCCCGTTCGGCGGCAAGCCGAGCCATCTCGGGCTCTAACAAATTCCGAAATTCCAACAGGGAAGCCATATTGCCGAAGGGCAATCCGCTCAATTCGAACATATCGTCGGAACGCCAGTAGCTCTGGGCTCTGACGAAAATCCCCCTGCCGTGTTCGATGAGAACGAATCCTTTCTCTTCCAAAATGCGCATAACTTCTCGCAGCGTGGACACGCTGATCGAGAATTCGGCGGCAAGCGCGGAGAGCGAAGGCAGTTTCTCCCCCGGCTTCCACTCTCCGTTTTCGATTTTTTCCGTCAATTCGCTCAATACTTTCGTGCTTACCAATACTTTCATGGCGTTCTCTCCATATCTCCAGCGTCGACAAAGCTGCCGCGATTGGTTCTCTCGTGAGCATATGCAAGGGGGACGAAGGCGATCGCCCCCCCTGCGATACCCCAATTATAGCTCAGAACTCATTCGCCCGGATCTACCATCACCAGCTTCCATTGCTGCGGAGGCCATTTGGCCGCTTGGGTCAAATTCCCCGCTTGATGGTCGCCGTCTCTGCGGTAGTTGCCGACGACGTTCGTTCCGACCGCGCCGTTGTCATTCTCGATTTCCAAGGCAAGGTTGGCTTTCTTGACGACCAGCCGGTGGAAGCCGTGTCCCGTATCGTCGAAATACCACTGCTGCAGCGGATTGTCGCCGCCCCGGCACGGCTTAAGCGATACGTCGGTGTTGTCCGCCCCTGAAGCGTCGGCCATCGTCAAGCAATACGCGCGGTCGTCCAGAACGCTCTTAAGTCTGTAGAACCCGTCGTATTCCCGCTCCAGCTGCCAAATCTGCTCCTGCGCATCGCTGCATTCCGCTTGGATTACGTTCGCTTCGCCTTTGTTCCCTTCCGCGGCCGCCGTTAAACAACGATTGCTGGCCACCGGGTTTTGCAGACTGTTCGGGTCCGCAATGCTCCCGTCTTGGTTTACCAGCTTATAATACGCCCCGTCTCGCAGATCGTACGGTCCGCCGTTGTCCTCGTAGAAAACCGGCCAATGGTCGTGCCAATCCACTTCGCGAATTCCGAGCACCGACTGCGGGCGGTAAGCATGGTACACCATGTAATACGTTCCGTTCTCGATAAAGAAATCCATCCCGCCAGGGGCGCGGTACAACCCTGCCGGCGTAACGCCTTCCAAAGCCACCCGGCTGTTCAAAATAATGCTGCCGCCGCCTTGAGCCATGTCTACCCCGCCCTTGTCGAGGTAAGGACCGTCGATGGTTTTCGAACGGCCGACGACAATCTTATATGTATTGTCGTTGCCGTTCCCGCGGCAGCACCAATCCCATGCCACGACAAGGTAGAAATAACCATCCTTCTCGAAGATCGACGGACCTTCGATTCGGTTGAAGTTCGGCTGCGGCACCGGGAACCGCTCGCTGCCGCGCGACGCCACCAGTTTACGGGTGCCCGGCACGAGGGTGACGAGGTCGTCCTCCAGCTGCTGGACGTAAATGCCGTCAAAGTGAGAGCCCCATACGATCCACCATCTGCCGTCTTGGTCTTGATGCACAGCCGCATCGATGGCGTTCATCGTTGTTTGGGTTTCCCCCGTCAGGCGGCTCATGCTGCCTGAGGCGATGATCGGCCGGCCCAAGTCCTGCCAACTGGAAGGATCCCCCGGCGTCTTCGTCGTCTTGACCCCGATGGCCGAATTATTCGTTCCGAAGTTCGACTGGGAATAGTAGTAGTAGAACGTATCGCCGATCTTCTGCACGTGCGGAGCCCAAAGGCCCCCGCGGCTGACTTCGTTCGTCCAGTTTGCTTTCGGGACGGCGCCGATGTAGATCCACGGGCCGTTCAAGCTATTGGAACGGTACAGACCGCCGCCCGTCGCGGATATGTAATACGTGTCTCCGTCCTTGAACAAGGTAGGGTCATGCTGGTTCGTCTCCCCGGTAACGGGAAGCTGAGCGGCCTCCGTCATTCTTACTCCCATCGCGACAATCCCCGAAAACAGCAATGCGAGAAAGACTGCGCACATCACCCAATAAAGCGGTCTGTCTTTGATTCCCAACGTCATTATACTTGGCTCATCTCCTTTCAGATTAGGACCAACGTATGTCTCGACTGAGCTGCCGCGTTCGGCAATCCCTCCTTCTACGGCGGTTCCGCAGCGCCCCGCCGAAACCGCTTCCACATTTCGTCGCCGTGTTCTTCGGGAGCTGCGGGACTGTGATCCGGCGCCGGCCCTTACCCTATGCAAGGCTGTGAAATAGAATCTTTACCGCATTTATACATATGATGAGTTATGCAACTCATATTATCACTTGTGGTTTTTGGGTGTCAATATTGGAAAATTTTTTATATTGACCCCGTTGACAGCGGTTTCAACGGAAATGTATATTTAGCATGAGTTGAGGCCATCGACCCTTATACAACAAGATCTTCCGGGACGGTACACCGTTTGTGCGCACACTCGAGTGTATCGAAGGGAGACAGCTTGCTTAGTATTAAGTGTGTTACATGAGTTATCCATCTGAACTCAGAGGGGACGTGTTAGCATGGGGAAGTACACCAAGATTTTTGCAGTGATGATCTTGACGGCAACGCTGTTGCTCAGCGCGTGCAGCGGGGCAGCGACTAGCCCCGCAACCGACGAGAAAGCGGTTACCGACACCGGAGGAGCGGAAGGCGCCAGCGATGCTCAACCGAAGGCGGAGGCTCCGAAACCGGCGGAACCGACGAAGCTGTCGCTTTGGACGTTCCAAGAAGTTCACGCGAAATATTACAACAGCATGGCCGAATCGTGGAATGCGGCGAACCCGGATAAACCGATTCAACTTGAGGTGACGACGCTGCCCGACGCTGATATGCACAGCAAGCTGTTAATCTCCCTGCAGTCGGGCGTCGGCGCTCCGGATCTTTCCGACATCGAGGTCAGCAAATTTCCAAACTTCCTAAGGGGTAATATTCCGCTGGCGGAACTGAACGATATTATCGATCCGGTGAAAGAAAACATCGTTCAAGCTCGGGTGGATATGTACTCCAAAGAAGGAAAGTACTACGGCGTAGACTTCCACGTCGGCGCGTCCGTGATGTACTACAACAAGGAAATTTTGGACCAGGCCGGCGTAAATCCGGACGATATCGCAACATGGGCGGATTTCGTGGAAGCGGGCAAAACCGTGCTCGCCAAGACTAGCAAGCCGATGATCGCGGTGGAGACGATCGGCGAGTGGCAATTCTGGCAGATGATTTCCCAGCAAGGTTCCGACTTCCTGGACGCGGAGGGCAACGTCATTCTTGACAACGAAATCAACGTGAAAACGGTCGATTTCCTGAAACAGCTGATCAAGGATAAGATCGCCGTAATCGCGCCAGGCGGGAAATATCACACGGAAGATTACTACGGATTTATGAACGGCGGCGGATCCGCTGCGGTCGCCATGCCGATGTGGTTCATGGGCAGATTTACCGATTACATGCCGGATTTGTCGGGCAAGATGATCATTCGTCCGCTGCCGAGTTGGGAGCCCGGCGGCAACCGTTCCGCCGGCATGGGCGGAACCGGAACGGCCGTGATCAAGTCTTCCCCGAACGCCGCGTTGGCTAAGGAATTTTTAGCATACGCCAAGCTTTCCAAAGAAGGAAACATTCAAATTTGGAAGCAGCTCGGCTTCGACCCGATCCGCACCGATGTTTGGGAACTTCCGGAGTTGAAGGAAGAAAATAAGTTCACCAAATATTTCGGAACGAACCTCTTCGACACGCTGATGGAAGTCAAGGACGAAATCAACACGGTCAACATCAAGGATAAGACGCCGCAAATCAATGCAGCCGTGAAGACGATCGCCTTGTTCCAAGCGATTCAAGAAGATAAAGACACGTACACGACGTTGAAGACCGTATCTGACGTTATTAGAAAATAAGATTCGGTAAACCCTTGAAATGACGAACGCTAGCTTTGTACGGCGGGCCGCCTGCCGGCAAAGCTAGCGTTTTGTAGAGGAGGATATTTCGTGAGATCCGCGAAGTCATTGTTGTATTCTCAATCCTTCGCTCCCTTCCTATTCGTGTGGCCTTTCGTCATCACGTTCCTGCTCTTCTTCGCCTATCCTGTCATAAGCACCGTAATCATGAGCTTTCAACAGGTAGTGCCGGGCGAGGTTCGATTCATTGGGCTCGATAATTACCAGAAGCTCTGGAATCCCCAATTCCAGCAAGCTCTGAAGGTGAGCACGATGTACACGTTTTGGACGCTGCTGGTATTGATTCCGGTTCCGCTCGTGCTTGCCGTGTTCTTAAATTCCAAGCTGCTGTTCGCGCGCAACGTCTTCCGCTCCGTCCTGTTTGTCCCGGCGTTAACGTCGGTGGTCGTGGCGGGCGTCATCTTCCGTCTCATTTTCGGCGAGACGGAGGGCTCGGTCATGAATACCATCGTCGGATGGTTCGGCATCCCCGCGCAAAAATGGTTGTTCAATTCGACGACCGGCATGCTGGTATTGGTGCTGTTAGCGAGCTGGAGATGGATGGGGATCAACATCATTTACTTTCTCTCCGCGCTCCAGAACATTCCGAAGGAGCTGTACGAATCGGCGGATATCGACGGAGCCGGCGTCTTCCAGAAATTTTGGAGCATTACGCTGCCGCTTCTGAAGCCCATCACGATTTATGTGTTAACGATCAGCATTTACGGCGGCTTCGCCATGTTTACCGAGAGCTACGTGTTTTGGACGAATAACTCCCCGGGAGACATCGGTTTGACTATTGTCGGCTATTTGTACAAACAAGGCTTCGAGTTCTTCGATTTGGGGTACGGTTCAACGATCGGGATTACGCTGCTCGGCTTAATTTTAATAATTAACGTCATACAGCTCAAGTTCTTCGGTCTCTTCAGGAAGGAGAGCTAACATGCAGAACGCTAACCGGTTCCGCTCGGTATGTTTTTTTCTATTTTTCGTGCTGCTGAGCATCGTCTTCCTGTATCCGTTGGCGAGCTTGCTCCTTGCCTCCTTCAAACCGTCGACGGAGCTGCTTCGGAACGGGCTTAGTTTGGGCATACAGCCGGAGCTGTTCACATGGAATAACTATTCGTACTTATTTTCGGATGCCGGTCGCAAGTACTTCTTCTGGTACCGGAACAGTTTAGTCATTACGTTCGTCTTTACGATGCTCTCTTTGCTGCTTTCCTCCATGGTTGGTTACGGGCTTGCAATATACCATTTCAAGGGGAAGAATCTGCTGTTCCTTCTTGTCCTTGTGGTCATGATGATTCCCGTAGAAATTATTATTCTACCTTTATACAAGCTCACCATCTCGCTCAAAATTATCAACACGTATTGGGGCGTCATTCTTCCCTTCGTCGTCGCGCCGCTGCCGATCTTCTTCTTCCGGCAGTTCGCCAGCTCGCTGCCGAAGGATTATCTGGATGCAGGCAGAGTCGACGGCTGCACGGAGCTCGGCATTTTCTTCCGCTTGATGATCCCGCTGATGCTCCCCGCCTTCGGTGCGATGGCGATTCTTCAAGCGCTGCACAGCTGGAACAATTTCCTGTGGCCGCTCATCGTGCTCCGAACGGACGACATGCTGACCTTGCCGATCGGGCTTACCTCGATGATTACCCCGTACGGAAACAACTACGACATGCTGCTCTCGGGGTCGGTGCTTTCGATCGTTCCGATCGTTATCCTGTTCGCCGCCTTCCAACGCTTCTTCATTTCCGGGTTAACCGCCGGAGGCGTGAAGGGATAGCAGATCGAGGGATGTTTCACGGCCATGAGCACTACGGTAGTTTTCCGAATCGAGATGGACCCCGGGCGGGTCACCTTCGGCACGTTCGAACCGCAGTCATCGCTTCCGCCATCCGGACCGGCGTAGCGAAGCGGATTCCTCCGGAGTTCGGGTAACCGAAATCCCCGCGAAAGCGCACAAAAAACAAGCCTGCATCCGAAAGGGTGCTAGGCTTGTTCTTCTTTATAACGTCTCCGTCGCGAGCGTAAAGCCTTCGATCACGGCGTCTTCGTCGACCTCGATCAAGATGCAGCGTTTCCCTTGGTAGTTCACCTGCTTCACGAATTTCAAATCCTGCGGGCTGATCGTGATCGTCGCCACCTTCGTATCGATCTTAATCGACTTCGAAGTGAATTTCGGGATGACGCTGCTCGCTTTGAGCTCGAAGTGTTTGTCGTCGACGACCGTTTGGAACGCCCGCTCCACTTTTTCCGTCGTCACGTTCTCCACGCCGCTCACGGCCAGCACGCGTTCCACATCTTTGTAATCCAGCTTCGGGGGCTCTTCTTCCTCGTTCGTTTCGATGACCCGGTGGATTTCCTCGTATACGTGGGCGATCGTCGCCGCGTCAAGCTGCTCCCCCGCCACTTCCTTCACGATATCTTCGAAAATGGTCCGCTCTTCGTGCGCCGTCACCGTCTTCTCGGCATTCAGCACTTGATCGATGAACACATGATTCGGCTCGTTGGACTTCCCCGCGCAATACAGAATGCGATTGACGTCGGACGCGTTGTCCGTCACGCTCGGGTAGAAGAACCCTTGCTCCGGCGTGCTCAGCTTAATGATCGGATCCACGAGGACGTTGTATTTGAACTCCCGCTCGACGTAATCGAACAGCAGCGTTTTCCGCGGTTGTTCCGTGCTGTTGACGCTGCCCAGGATGAACGGATGCGCGAACATTTCGTCCTTCTCGCTCTCCTCGGCTTCTTCGTTCCGCTCCCTGGTCGGACGGAAATACTCTCCGCGTACGAACGTAACGACTGTATCCCGCTCGTACTTCGTGTCCGCCAGCATTTTCTCCACGAGAAGAAGCATCAGGTTCATCCATTCTTCCGTGTGACCGGTCACGAGCGCTTGATGGAGCAGCACCCGCGTCGGCTCCTCCGCGTCTTCTTGAAACTTCAATTCGAACAGCTTCTGGCCCAACTCGCCGGTCAGCAGCTTCTTGAAATTGCCCATGTACAGCTCCTGCTTCTCCCGATCCAGCAGGGCGAACGATTGACACTCGTAATGATAGATTTCGCTGCTGTCCTTCATGATGTATACGTTGAGAATGTCGAAAACCTTGAGCAAATCATGATCGAGCTTGAATTGCTTGCGAATGTGCGCGACTTCTTTTTTATTCATGGTCCGTCAGACAGCTCCTAGGAAGTTTGATATGGCTTTACCAGTATAAACGATAGGAGCCGCTATGTGTAAGTAATCTCGGACTGCCGTTCGAACGTCCCGAGGGGGGGCGACGCAACGAGTAATAAGCAGATCCTCATCTTGTAAGCCATCGGTCGGGAAAAAGGAAAGTCTCGCAATAAAGTTTTAAAAAGCTATGAAGATCATTACTTAATGTTGTAAATCTATCGGCTCATGTAGTAAATTACAGTTGTAATATTCCATTAATAGCCAAATCGCAGACCATCGTACACCTGACGAAAATTCGGGCCGCAAGCTGCGGTTCTAAAGTCCTTCGGGGCGATCGTAGGGTTGCCGAAGCGTATGAACAAGGAACTTGTTCAAGCATGAAGTCGGCTGTTCGACCGAACAGCCTATTATTGTGCGTCCTTGCCGATCTGCATGGCTGAAGCGGGGTGATCATCTTAGTTTTCCGGTACGGAGCTTCAGCGGCGCGTGCCACAAAGAAAAAGGAAGGGAGCAATGTAGCACACTTAATACAGGGTCCGTGACTAAACAGCTATCATCATCGTTACATTCCAAGGACGGAGGCTTACAACTGTGAATAGCAGAAAAAAAATGTCGTTTATCGCGAAAAATGTACTATTCTCTTCGATAAATATCGTCTTGGTCGGTGTTCTGCTCATTGTCTCTAGCTACTACATCCAAAAAAGCATATTGATCAATCAACTGTATAAGCAGATTCAAACCGTCACCGAATCGTGGTCGCAAAGAATCGATCCGCAGCGGGTTCGGGCGGCGATGCAGGAGAAGGACTTCGACGGCGAAGTTCAGCTCGAGCTCCGAACGATTCTCGATTCCGTCAGCGAGCATAATCCGAATATCGCTCAAGCGTATATCCTGGGCACGGAATTGGAGGACGGCAACAAAACGTCGCAAATCGCCGTGCCGACGTCGCTCTTGGAGCCGCTGAAGTCCATGAATATCACGCTCGAGGACATGTACGAGCAGCCTCAAGTGATCGTCGACATGCTGCAAGAGATGCTGAAGACGGGGGAGCCGACGTTCTCCGATATTTACACCGACAGTTTGGGCGCCTGGACCACCGTCGCTTACCCGATCAAAGACGAGAACGGAACCATCTTCGCTTATTTTGCGGCGGATGCGGATGCCAGCGATATTTTCAAAGGCCTTAACACGCTGCTCACGTACAGTCTCTCGATATTGGCAGTTTTCTTGGCGATTATGCTCTCGGTTCAGTACTACATCGTGAAACGGACGTTATCCCCCATGAAGTCGCTCATCTCGGGCATCGAACAGGTGAGCGCCGGCCGCCTCGACGTGGTCATACCGGCGGGGACGGACGATCTGGGGATCGTCAACGAGAAGTTTAATCAAATGGTTCGCACGATGAACGATACGATGACCAGCGTGCAAGAGCTGTCGGCGAAAGTCGCGGCATCGGCCCAGACCCTGTATCTTGCGACCGAAGAAAACAATCGCCAAGCCGAGACGATCCATCACAACATCCAGATGATTGCCGACAATATCGGCTTCCAGCAGCAGTCGACCCGGGACTCCTCCCGCGCGATCTCGGAAATGTCGACCGTGATTCAGACGGTCGCCCAAAACTCGTCCCAACTGGCCGAAGAAGCCGCCGATATGGAGTATAGATCGATGCAGGGCCATTCCTCCGTTCAGAACATGGTCGAGCAAATGACGTCGATCTCCGGATTCGTCGACAATATGTCGCGAACGGTAGACCTGTTGAACCGGAAATCCGAAGAAATCGGCAGCATTCTCGTGTTAATCCGTTGGATTGCGGAGCAGACGAATCTGCTGTCGCTGAACGCTGCGATCGAAGCGTCCCGCGTCGGCGAGCACGGCCGCGGATTCGCCGTCGTCGCCGGCGAAGTGCGGAAGCTGTCGGAGCAGACGAAGCAATCCGCCGATCAAATTTCGGGCTTGATCGCCGATATTCAAGAGCAGATTCGGCACGCGTCGCAGTCGATGGGCTACGGAACGGAAGTCGTGGAGAAAGGAATCCTCATGGCGCAGGAAACAAGCGGCTTGTTTGCGGAAATGCTGCGGGCGAGCAAGAACGTGGCCATGCAAACGCAAGAAGTGTCCAGCGCCACCCAGCAAATGTCCGCCGGGACGGAGGAACTTGCCGCGTCCGCGGACGAGCTGAGCGCGACGATGGATACGACGGCGTCGGGCGCCGCCGAAATCGCGCAATCCGTCGAGGCGCAGCGGGGGCAGTTGGCTTCGATCGTGGAAGCTTCCAACCTGCTTTCGTCCGTGGCCGAAACGCTGAAAGAGAGAATCGAACGGTTCCGCGTATCAAGCAAATAAAGGGAGGCTTCCATCATGAACAAGAGCGATACACCGAAGCCTCCGGCGATTTTCGAACGGGAAACCGACCTGCCCGTTCTGCAGCTGCCTATGGACGGCTCCCGTCCATCCGGGGATTACACGATATCGAGCGTCCGCATGGGGCTGCCGGCCGGTTCGCCGCAGTCCATTTCCGTCAACCTGCGCGACGAACGAAGGCGGAAGGCGATGTGGTTGGCTGTCTACGCGTCCCTGCTGTACCGGTTCTCCGGGGGCGAAACCGACATCGCGATCCCCGCGGCGACGCCGGAACACGGCCGGTTTTATCTTCTAATCTCTCTGGAGAAAGACCGATCGTTCCGTGCCGTCTACGACGCGATCTTCGAGCAGCTCCGCGAACCTGCCTATATCCATCGCAGTCCGATGATCGAATCCGGTTTTATGATCGACTGCGAGCCGCTTCCGCATGAGAAGCAGCTTCTATGCTGGATTGTATCGGACAACGGCGATGGGTTTGCCCTTCAGGTGCGTTACGACGCTTCGGCGTACCGGGAATCGACGATTCGCCGTTTCATGGACGCCTATCTCACCATTGCTAGGGCCGCTCTCGCAGACGATGCGGTGAACATCGGGGCGATCGATCTGCTGTCCGCCGAAGAGTACGCATTGTACGAGAAGCTGAACGATACTCGCTCGGACTACCCGGCCGACGTGACGGTTCATCAATATTTCGAGCGGGTCGTCCGAACGTTCCCGAATCGCTTGGCCGTTTCCTCTGCAGGCGGCTCTTATACGTACCGGAGCTTGAACGAACAGGCGAACCGAGTCGCTCATTTGCTGCTGGAGCGCGGCATTCGCAAGGGCGAATGCGTGGCGTTATTTATGGAACGGAGCATGGAAACGATCGTCAGCCTGCTGGGCGTCTTGAAGGCAGGGGGCGCATACGTGCCCGTCGATCCGGAGTACCCGGAAGAACGCATAAGCTATATTTTGGAGGATACGAAGGCGAAATATTTACTGACCAAGCGTCCCCATCTAGAGAGAGCGGCTCAGCTGCAGGCGAATCTTGGAACGGTGGAGCATGCAGTCGCCGTAGATGCGGACCTTGGCGCATACGACGCGTCCAATCCGGAAATCGCGGTATCCCCGGAAGACCTGGCGTACGTCATTTATACTTCCGGTTCAACGGGGAAACCGAAGGGAGCGCTGCTCGCTCACGGCGGGGTCGTGAATCTCGGCGTGTTCAGCAAGCGGCAGTTCGAAATTACCGAACGCGATACGTTGACGCAGTTCGCCTCGTTCAGCTTCGACGCTTCCGTCTCGGAGCTCGTCTGCGCGCTGTTCAGCGGGGCTCATCTTTATTTGCTCTCCCCGGAGGAACGCGTTTCGGTGGAAGCCTTCGCCTCCGCCGCGGAACGAAACCGGATCACGTTCGTTCCGTTCGTGCCGACCGTCTTTTTCAACCAACTCGCTACCGTGCTCTCCGACGAAGGATATCGCAAGCTGCGGCTCGTCAGAACGATCATGACGGCAGGCGAAGCGTTGTATGGAGAACAAGTCCGGGTGTTTCAGAACAAAACGGGCGGCAGCATCGGCGTTTACAACTTATACGGGCCGACGGAGTGCACGGTCGGAACGACGTTTTACCGGATCCCGTCGCCGATCGGCGACGATTGGACCCATATCCCGATCGGAACTCCGAACGACAATTACAAGGTGTATGTCGTCAACGAAGATATGCGGCTGTGCCCCGTGAACGTTCCGGGCGAATTGCTCATCGAAAGCGTCGGCCTCGCGCAAGGGTATCTCGGGCAGCCCGAAAAGACGGCCGCCGCCTTTATTCCCAGCCCGTTCGAACCGGGAAAGACGGTGTATAAATCCGGAGACATCGTCAAACTGACGTCGGACGGAACGCTGGTCTATGTGACCCGCAGAGACACGCAGGTCAAAATTCGGGGGCATCGAATCGAAATCGGAGCCGTCGAGGACGTGATGGCCAAGTTCCCGGGCCTGCAGGATGCCGCAGTCGTCGCGCTGAAAGAGCCGAACGGGCAGCTGGCTCTGGCCGGCTTTTACACGGCTAAAGACGGCGAAGCGCCGCGCTCCTCGGAACTTCGGACGTTCCTGTCGGAGAAGCTGCCCTCTTATTACTTGCCGAAGTGGCTGATTCGGCTGGATCGGATGCCGCTCTCCCCGACGGGGAAAATCGATCGAAGACAGCTGGCCGCCTACGATCCGTCATCCTTCGCGGATGAGCCGGCTCCGACGTCCCCGGACGAGCAGCCGCGGACGGAATACGAGAAGCTGGTCGCCGCGGCGTGGTCGGAAGCGCTCGGCAGCCGTACGGCCGGCGTCGAGGACGATTTCTTCCTCGTCGGAGGCGATTCGCTCTCTGCGATCCATGTGCTGGTGTACCTGAAGCCGCACTGTCCGGCGCTTGAAATTCAGCATGTGTTTCAATACAAGACGATCCGCCAGATGGCTGGATTTATGGAGCTGCTCGCGAAGAACGAGCAGATCGCACGCATCGAAAGCGGCCAAGCCGCGCTCGAGACGGCGGCGGCACGAGAGGCAAGCTTGAAGGTGCTCCGGGAATATCCTAGGTTGCGGGAATATTACGGCAGTTCGCCAGTCAACGATCGAGATCTTTCCTGCATACTACTCACGGGCGCTACGGGTTACTTGGGTTCGCATCTTCTTTATGAATTGTTAACGAAGAGCCGAGCCGATATTGTAGCGTTCGTTCGCGGAACGCCCGGCCGATCCGGCCGCAGCCGGCTTCGGGACGTGATGAAGACGTATTTCGGAGAAAGCCTGCTGCTCTTAATGAACGAACGCGTCCGCGTCGTCGAAGGCGATCTGGAGGCCCCCGACCTCGGCCTGCCGCCGCAGGAGACGGAGAGGCTCGTCCGTCAGCTCGACGCGATCGTTCATGCCGCCGCCGACGTCAGACATTTCGGAGACGCCCGGCAATTTTACAAAGCGAATGTCGAAGCGACCCGGCATTTGCTCGAGCTCGCCGAATCGAAACCGGGCATACAGTTCCACCATATTTCGACGATCGGCGTGCCCGAGCAGTTGGCTTTCGGCGGAGCGTGGCCTTCTGTCGAAGAGACGAACGACATCGCTCCGGAGCTTCAGGTGGACAATGTGTACACCAATAGCAAGCTGGAGGCTGAAAAGCTCGTGCTGGCCGCCGCCCGGAAAGGGCTTGCCGTCAGCGTGTACCGCCCGGGGAACGTTACGTGCCATTCGTTAACGGGCAAATTTCAGACCAACATCGATAGCAACGCCTTTTACCGCATGATCAAAGCGATGCTGCTATTGGGCAAAGCGCCGGAGATTCGCGGGTACGTCGATTTGACGCCCATCGATTACGCCAGCAGCACGATCGCGGATCTCGTCCTGACGAAGGAAGCGATCGGGCATATGTTCCATATTTGCAATCCGAACCCGATCCCGTTCATGGAACTGGTTGAGTTGATCAACCGATGCGGATACCGCGTGGAAACGATGGAGTACGGCGCGTTCGTGAAATGGCTGTTCGACCCAGCCGTCCCGAAAAGCAAAGAAGCGATGGAGCTCGCCATGACGATATTGGAAGGCGACGGCGCCAAAGATTCGGACTTCGTCTACGGCTGCGAGACGGCTTCTGCTTTCTTGAGACCGACCAGCCTGCGGTGCGCTCACACCGATCTGTCGTTCGTCCAAAAGCTGATCGCCTACGCCAATTACGTCGGGTTTTTCCCTCCGCCGCAGCGATGCCCGGAAACCGCGGTGCTTACGTAATACAGAAAGAGCAGCATGAGCGTCGTCGCTTCATGCTGCTCTTCGTTCGTTCTCCCAGACTTTTATTGAGCGGTGTACCCGCCGTCCACGATCAAGCTACTTCCCGTCATGAACGAAGAATCGTCGCTGGCGAGATACAGCACGGCTTTCGCCATCTCTTCGGCTTTCCCCAGCCGTTTCATCGGCGTCGCCGCGGCCAGCGATTGTTTGTAATCTTCCGGAATGATCGGCGTGTCGATGAAGCCCGGGCACAAGGCGTTAATGCGGATGTTCCGCTCCGCATATTCCAGCGCGAGCGAACGCGTCAAGTTGACGACGCCGCCCTTCGCAGCGTTGTATGCCGCCGATCCCGGCGAACCGACCCAACCGTACATCGAAGCGGTATTGACGATGACGCCGCCGCCTGCTTTCAACATTTCGCGGATCGCTTCGCGAGCGACCAGGAACACGCCGTCCAAGTCGACGTTGACAGTATTGCGCCATTCGGAATATTCCAGCTCATGCGTCGGCTGCACGCGGCCGATTCCTGCGTTGTTGAATACGATATCCACTTTCCCGTAGGCAGCGATCGTTTGTTTATAGATTTGAATGACCTCTTCTTCGACGGTGACATTCGCCTTTATAAACAAAGCTTCTGCATTTAGCGCTTTCAACTCCGCCTCGAAAGCTTTCCCTTTTTCTTCATTCAAGTCAACAAGAACAACCTTCGCCCCTTCCGCAACGAACAACCGCGCCGTCGCCGCGCCGATCCCCGACACGCCCCCGGTGATGACGGCTACTTGGTTTTGCAATTTCCCCATAGAAGATCCCTCCTGTATAATAGGTAAGCGATGCGTCTTACTTTTAATTGTACTCCTCTGTCCAAAGTCAACAATCATTAGGATTCCGTCATCTGTCTATCTAATATACACTTGCAGCACAAATGTCTTCTTGCGAGGTTGTTATATGCGCGACGATCTTAGAGAGGCTTCACCACGTCGAAACCGGACCAAAGAACATTTCAAATCCGCTCTCGTCCGGCTGATCAAAGCGAAGGGCTACCATTCCGTAACGGTCAAGGATATTGTCGATGCCGCCGCTTACAATCGCAGCACCTTTTACGTACAGTACAAGGATAAAATCGAGTTGGCCGAGGATCTGCTCGCTTCCATGCTCCAAGGATTAGAGGAATCTGTCGGCAAACCCCATGTACCGGGTCACAAGGTGTATACGGCGAAGCTCAACCCGGCGTCCTTCCATATCATTGCCTACATTTACGAACACCGGGATTTTTTCGAGCTTCTCAAATACGAGGATACGCTGCCGGGTTTGCGCACGGGATTTCCGAATACGATTTTGAAAATTTATATGGAGAAATTCACGTTCGAAACGATCAATAACCTCCCCGTCAACATGGATTATTTCAAGCGGTATACCGCCTATGGCTTTTACGGGCTCATCCTGCATTGGATTGACGGCAATTTCAAAGAATCTCAAGAGGAATTCATCAAGGAAGTCATCGATTTAACGAAGACGCACATTTACTCGTTCCAATATATCGGGGATCGACGGTAATACGCAAAAATGAGATTACCATCATATAGGTAATCTCATTCGTTCTGAAGATGGCCGGCGGTTCAGCCTTTGACCGAGCCGGACAAAATATCCGTTTGGAAGTTTTTCGCGAAGATCAGATACACAACGACGATCGGCAGAATGGAGATCATCATGGCTGCGGCCATTAGTTCGTAATCGGTCAAATACGGCCCTTGGAAAGCGTATAGAGCATAGGGAATCGGATATTTGGATTCTTCGAATATGTACACCATCGGGGCGAGCAAATTGTTCCAAGCGCCCAACGCCTCGAAAATAATAAGCGACGACCACGCCGGATACGTATTCGGCAACACGATTCGCATGAGCAGGCTCAACTCGCCGCAGCCGTCGATCCGGGCCGCCTCGAGCATGGAATCCGGAAGCGACACGAAGAACGACCTCATGAGCATTACGGCGAAACCGATGCCCATCGCGATCGACACGACGGCGACGCCCGTCAACGAATTCAGCAATCCTAACGATTTCAAAAGAAAATACAAAGGCAGCATCACGGTTTGAAACGGAATCATCATGGTGATAAGCAGAAGATAGAAGATCACATTTCTCCCCGGATATCTGAATTTGGCGAACGAATAACCCGCCAGGGTCGATACGAAGAGCGTTCCCGCGACGGTGACGACAACTAAGTACAAGCTGTTAAAAAGATAACTGCCGAAGTTGCCCATACTCCATGCTTGAACGTAGTTTGACACAATGTTCCATTCTTTGGGCCACGTAAACGGGCCGTTCAGCGAATCCGCCCTGGTTCGGAACGACGTAATCAAAATCGTGGCAAAGGGAACCAAGGTGTAGAGCGCGGCCGCGATCAGGAAGATATGGACGAGAATGCCGTTCATTCGTCTGGATAAGGATGCGAAGGTGTTCATGATCTACGCCTCCTCCTTATTTAAGAACCGATTGTACACAACCGTAAAGATCACCATAAAGATGCCGAGCATAATGGCTGTCGCAGAGCCGTAGCCGAATCGGTCGAACGTAAACGCCTGCTTAAAAATATAGTAGGTCATAATTTGCGTCGCATCGTTGGGACCTCCGGCGGTCAGGACGAGCACAAGGTCGTACACCTTGAAGGAGTCGATGATCGTAAATATGATTAGGGCATTGAAAACCGGGGCGATTTGCGGGAGGACGATCTTGAAAAATATTTGAAATTTGTTCGCGCCGTCAATTAATGCCGATTCCTTCAACTGCGTATCGTTGCCCATCAGCGCCGCAAGGAAGATGACCATACAAAACCCGAAATATGTCCATCCGCCGGTAATGATAATCCCGATCATCGCCGTCTTGGGATTGCCCAGCATGGCAAAATTCGAAGCGTCGATTCCCAGTGCGTCTAACAGCATAAGCAGCAGACCGTTCCGCGGATCGTAAATCCATTTCCACACGACCCCGTATATGACGGCCGAGACGATGCGCGGGAAGAAATATACGGTACGGAAAAACGTACGACCTCTGATTCCCGGCAAGGAAAGCAGGTACGCGAGCAGCAGACCCGGAAACACGCCTAGGACGACAATGCCGAGGGCGTAAGCCCAGTTGTTAAAGAACGATTTCCAAAACACGCTGTCCCGAAGCATCTCCACGTAATTGTTTAGACCGATGAACGACTGCTTCCCCACGCCATCCCAATCGAGTAAGCTGTAGCGAATCGATTCGAACAAAGCGAATCCGAAGAAAACGGCAAACAGGATCAACGCAGGCACCAAAAGCATATACCCAACCATCATTTGCTTTCGGTATAACGGGTTGGGGCGATTCGCGGTTTTCGTCGAAGCGTTCGCCGAGGTACCGATGAAAGTCTTTAAGGACATCCTTACCGGCCTCCTAATCCATGAAAATCATTGCGTCGTATCCGCGCTCGCCAGGTCTCCCTAAGATGGAAAAAGCAGCCGTCAAGAAATTCGCTTGACTGCCGCTTTTTCCTGCGAGGGCGGGTCGCGCCGCAAGCGGCGGACGCCGCTTACGCGAGATGCTTATTTATTGAACGATCCCTTGGTATTCCCCGCGGCGATATCCTTGTTGCGAGCGCTTTCAAGCGTCGATATAAACGAATCCGCATTCAAGGCTTTGATTGCCAGCTGCTGTCCCGCCTTCGAGAAGAAGTCGAAGGTATGCGATCCGACCCACATATTAATGCCGGGCATATTGTTCAATGCGGGATCTTTCAGGTAATTTTGGATCGTCTTTGTGTATTCGGAGACATCCGCGTTCGACTCCTTCGCGTAGGAAGGGATCTGCTTCCCTTGCTCCGTCCAAATCTTCACCGCTTCGGCGTCGGTCAAATTGAAATCGATGTAATCGAGCGCAGCTTGCTGGTGTTTCGTCTTCGCGTACACCCAATAGCCGCCTCCGGCGAAGTTCACCTGAGCGCCGCCGTCCGGATTCGTTTCCGATCCCGGGAAGGGCACGATCGCTGTTTTAAAGGTGTCTTTGACGGTATTTTCGAGAAAAGCGACTTCCCAGTTGCCGACGACCCAAGCAGCCGCCTTCTGCGTCCCGAACAGGTTTTCTTGGTCGCCGTCGACTTCCGGGCTCGGCGGGAAATACCCCTTTTCCAACCATAGCTGAATCGTTGCCACCGCGCTGCGCACGGAAGGCAGGTCCCAAGAAGCGTCTGTGTCCATAACGGCGGTGATTTCCTCTTTCGTCATATACGAGTAAAGAATCGTTCCGACAAAATTCATGTTGTTCCACCATTTGGTATCCAACGTGTTTGCTAAAGGATAATAACCGGCGTTCTTAATGACTTCGAAGGAGGCGGTCAATTCTTCGATGCTCTCAGGCGCCTTGAGACCGAGCTTGTCGAAAATATCCTGGTTGTAATATAGGCTCATGGTCTCGAGCTCGTTCCCGACCGCAAAAGTGATCTCTCCGACCGTCGGAATGGATTTCGCCACCGGTACAAGGTCCTCGTTCCAGCCGTAGGAATCGAATGCATCGGACAGGTTCAGCAGGTGATCCGCTTTCACGTAATCGCCTGCGGCCCCGATTCCCGCTTCGTTGTAGATGACATCGGGAGCGGTTCCGGACATGAAGGCCGCCTTCAGCGTTTGGTCCAGCGCATCGGGGGTCTTGGAAACCTGATTGATTTTCACATTCGGGTGAGCCGCTTCGAACGCTTTGTTAATGGCGGCGCTGGCATTCTTCTGCGCGTCGCCGGTGAACGTATCCCACACCGTCAGCGTAATCGTTTCTTCTCCGCCAGCCGATGTCGATCCTCCGCTGCAACCGGAAACGATAAGAGTCACAAACATTGAGATCAGCAGGAGCAATCCCATTCTCTTTTTCAAAAGAAGAACCTCCCCTTTTTTTCGACTACATAATCTGCTTCGCTTGCGCTGTGTAACGAGTCAGCAGGTCGTCGAAGTCGACGTATTCCGGTCCTCCGTTCAAGTAGTTGTGCATCCGGTTGTTAAATGGTTTATACCAATGCTCCGGAATGTTTTTCTTGCCGATCACCGCCCCCACGATGCTTCCTGCCGTAGCGCCCGTGCAGTCGTTATCCATCCCCATGGCGATCGTCTCGCCGATCACTTTGGTGAAGTCTTTGCCGCCGATATGGATGCCGAAGACGACGAAGAGCGCGTTGTTGATCGCATGCCCCTCGAACATTCCCGCGTAACGTTCGCGAACGGCGGCGGCGCCGTCTTTGTAGGATTTAATTTCCGGCGCGACGCTGAAGGCCCAACGGATTGCTTCGGCGAAGAGGGAGTCCTGAGGAATTTCTTGTAAGCCGAGATGGAGCGCTTCGACCGGGTCATCCACGGCGAACGCCGCCGCGATGGAAGCCGCGAAAAACATGCTGCCGTATACGCCGTTCCTTCTATGATTGACGGAGGCGTCTCGATAGGCCAATTCGGCCGCCTTCTCCGGCCAACCGGGAGCCACGTAGCCCCAAGTATCGGCTCTGGTCCACGCCGCGATCGACTGGACGTTCGGATTATTCGCATAGCCGGCTTTTTCCAATGGCATCCCCGCATGCAGATTTTGAAGCATTTTTCTTTCTCCCCAATAAGCGCCCCAGCTTCCGTTCGCAGCCTGCAGCGGGAACTTTTCTTTCCAAAGATCGGCCATTTGTTGTTGTGTAAAATTCGGGCCGTATTTCTCCAAAGTCAATAAGCCGATCAACGTGTAGGCGAAATCATCGTCTACCGGAATACTGTCCATATAGGCCTTGGTCAATTGCTCGCTAGTTCCAAGTATGTAACGATGCTGATAAGGATTTTTCACCATACTCCAATAATCGGTAAGAGGATACGCGTCGCCGCAATAACGCGCCCAGTCTTCCATCTCTTGCACGCCGCGGAACTCCAGCGCGCCTCCGAGCGCGCAGCCCGCTCCTCGCCCGATGAAGGCGCCTAGGAAGCGCTCCGCGTAATCCTCCGGCAGCTTCTCCGTCAAACGATGCCGGCCTTGAGGCCGCTGAGCGAGAATCGACGCCCAATCTTCCGGTTCGTTCTCGTCCGGTCGGGGATTTTCTACGATTTTGGCGAACGTTTCGATTCCGCTTTGGAGCGTCTCTTCGATTCGCCGGATAATATCTCCCGCTTCTTGGTCATAGCCAAATTCGGCCGCAAGTCTCGAATATCGCAGCAGCGCATCGGTTAATTCATGGAAATTGGGCAGATCGGGGTACTTCAAATGCTGAAGCTTCATTAAGATCCCCTCCAAGAGATAATTGTAAGAACGTTCTTGGCTTCGATTATATCGCCGCCCCTCCGGCAATAAAATGTACGAAAGAATCTTCTAATGGACAAAATGAACCTTGTTTCGTTATCCTTTTCTTAACAAAATGCTGGAAATTCCGTGAAAGCAAACGGTTGCAATCTTCATCCGGTTAATTAATGGACAAAATTATTTTGTCGGAGGCTTAGCATGGAGGTTATCGAGTTCGACCATTTCTCTTCCTTTTACATTGACGCCGCCGGCGTCTTGAGGAAAAACAAGCCCTGGCTGCATCCGACCCGCAATTGGGATATCGTCGTACTCGCCTATATGGACAAAGGTTCCATGGTGCTGTATGAGGACGGCGCGGAATTAAACATTACGGATCAAACGTTTTACGTTCTTTTCCCCAATCGCACGCATTACGCGACCGCCGTATCTTCCGGCCAGCTGCAGCTGCCGTGGATCCATTTGATCTATCATCGCAAAAAGCCGAAAACGGTCAGCCATATGCCTCTTGTCTACTCCTCCGAAATTCCCTTCAGCGAAGAGTCGTACGGGAAAATTTACATTCCTTCGTTTTGGAAGGTCCAAAACCCGGAATACGTAAAATCGAAATTTCTGGAAGCGTATCAGCTGCAATCCAAGAAAGATCCGTATTCGCACAGCCGCGCGATTTTGACGGTGATGGAGATATTGATGCACCTGTCGACCGAATATTCCGCGGCGCTGCGCAGCGGCCAGTTCGACCGGAACCGAACTTACCTTCTCACCAAAAAAATGGTGGAATACATCGGCGCCAATTGGCAGCTCAACCCCACCGTAGAGCAGCTCGCCGACGTCATGGGTATTACCCCCGGGTACTTGATTCGGACGTTCAAAGCGAATTTGGGAATGACGCCGCTTCGGTATATGACTTTCTTAAGGATCGACAAAGCGAAGGAGCTGCTGTCCCAATCCGAACTGTCCATAAAACAGATTACCGCTGAAATCGGATTGGATGACCCCTATTACTTCAGCCGCTTATTTAAAAAGCAGACCGGCATGACGCCGACGGAATTCCGGCTGAAATCTTATCAGGATTAAAACGCAGAAAAAGCCCGGGAAATTGCTTTCCCGAGCCTCAAGCCGAAATGTCGATTAGTTCACTTGCGTGGACACGCCCTGATAAAAGCGCAGCTGCGCGACCTTCAACCCATTGTTGTCATATTCCCAATAATAATTCTGGAAACGGTCGTCGAAAAGCGGATATCGTTCCGCCTCCCCGTCCCCGTCCATATCCTCATAGAGGTACAGGAGATACCCCGAACCGTTCACCCAGGGGCTGTACCCTGCCGTCCGGGTAACTACCAATTTGTCTTGGGAGCAATACGTGTCGCCGCTTTCCGGATCGGTTCCGCACGTATTGATCGTCGCGCTGCCTCCCGGTTTGCCGAGCGCCCGGACATACACGGAATATTCCGTCGTTCCGTCGTTCTCCGGGTCGGGATTCGGGAGCTGATACGACGCGCCGTCTTCGTCCGTGCCGTTCGCGTCCAATACTTTGAACTCTCCCTCTTTCAGCCAAATTTGCGCTTGCCCGTATAACGGGACGAAAATTTTCGATCCGTTGCTGTCTTTCATTGGCGCTTTCTTGTCGTGAGGCACGCCGATGATGTTGAGCGTATAATGCTCGCCGGACGGCAAATCCGCGGCGGCGATGCTTCCGGTCAACGAAGTTACAGCCATCACGACAGCCCCGATGATGGCGTAAACCTTCCTTCTCATCATATCCCTCCATCAAGTTATAATTGTAATGGCCATTACGAAGTATAGAATAGCATAAGTTGATGGTTTTTGGGGAAATTTGGGTAAAAATGAAACTTTAATACTGTCATTTTGCATCTGTAATGGGTGCTTTTACCTATTCGGGAGAAATCCGCCGACGACCGCCGGCACGATTCTCCAGAATGTAAGCGGTGATAAACTCGAAGAATGTAGTATACTAGGTTTAAAACTTCCAAGAGGATGAAACGAACATGAGCCAAGACTTCGGCGGGGTCGGCCGCCGTCACCTGCAGAACGATTCTTATGGAATAGCAGCCTTTTGTTTTTACCGAGCGATTCAGGAAAACCCTGCGAACGCGGGGGCCTGGAACGGTTTATCTCTTGCGCTGAGCCTCATGCGCAGAGAGCATGACACGCAGACGATGTTGGCCAGGTATGCGCTGCAGCCGCAGCTGCCGTACGACAAGCAGATGATTCCGATCGCATTCATGATGTTCCGAAACAGCCCGCCGGCGATGGCCGGATGGGCGCGCGCCACCACCGGCCGTTCCGGAGTGAATCCGCAGGAACGTCAGTCGTTCCTGAAAATGGCGGACGATATCGAAGCTTCGTATCGCAACTTGGTGGAGGAGCGCGGGGAAGAGACGTTGAAACGCCAAGGGATGCTTACGCTCGAGGAGTTCGCTGCAAGGACCATCGAGCTGGACTTGATCCTCAAGGGGGGAGCGGATTCGCTGTTCGCGCAGGCGGAGGCCTGGGTCAAGGACGAGAATATGGTACTGACCGCCGTCCGCATGCTCTGCCTGCTCCCCGACCCGCGCAGCGAGCGACTTTTGCGCAGGGTATGCCGGGACGAGGAGGTCCCCGGGAAAATTAGAACGCATGCGCTGCTCGCGTTGAGATGGCTGGGCGTACGGGGGAATGTTCGCCTTCAGAAGATGGGCGAGTCGTTCGTCATTAATTTGGACGACCCGAAGCCGGAGCTTACGATCTCGGTCCCTGCCGCGTACAAGCCCGCTCTAGACCGGATGCTCCTGTGGATGGCGAAGGAAACGGGCACGGTAACCGCGGAGGAGTACGAACAGTTCGCCTCGACCGAAGACAAGGAGCTGCCGGAGCCGCTGGCCGAGAAAATCAAAGAAGCAGATCTCCCCGGTCTTCTCCAAGAAGTCGTGCATACCGTCATCCGGAACGCCTACGATCATTATTACCCGTTGGTTCCCGGAATTCGAGGGTATCGCTCTTGGGGCAATGCGTTCCTGATTATTATGAAAGAATACGTCGAAGCTTCGGGCGAAACTTGGAAATACGGCGAGCTGGAGCAGGACGATACGGCCGTGCTGCACCGAAACTGGCTGCTGAGCGCTACGCCGGATTTCCACGAACAAATCGCCGCCGCCAGAAAAAACGGCTGAAACGGGAAAGAGCCGATCCTTGTCGCTCGCGACTAGGATCGGCTTTTTTATTCGCCCGCCAAGTTTACGGCACTCTCACTTCAGACGCGGAAGGACTCATTTTCACGACCCATTCGTTCCCTTCGGCCCGAAGGACGGGAACGCGGCTCCACTCCGTCAAGCAGTCCTCGCCGCCGGGCTGACCGTAAACCGCGCTTGCCAGCCAGTGAATCCCAGGATCGATCTTTGTCATGACCGTCGGAATGACCGTCCGGGCGTGGATCAAATTCGTGTTGGCCTGCGGATACACCAGCTTCGCTTCGCCGCCAAGCAGCGGGACGATCCCGCTCGCGCCGTGCGGGGATATCGCTGCGACCCCGGGCTGCGCCGCCGCCGTCGAGGCGCGGTCCTCGATGCCGAGCGCGAAGCCCCCGTCGGCGAGGTGCAGCTCCCGCTCCGAGCGGATGCAGTGCAGGCGAACATGCCAAGGCGTTCCGACGATCAGCCAGGTTTGAACTTCGACGTCGCGCCACGGCTCCCACTTGATGTAGATCATATTGTCGCGGACGTGCCGCTCTTTCGCAATTCTTTTCGCCCGGTATAAATTATCGCCTTCGCTGAGCGCTAGCATCGAATCGAAAGCACCCTGCGCGAGGCCCCATTCCGCGCGAGGCACGCTGAAGCCGAAAGCGTTCGAGTAGACGAATTTCTCGTACTTCGCGGCCGCATGCGTATGATCGTTCGTCGCTTCGTGGCCTGCGTTGAATACCGCTACGTGATCCCGGTCGCCTTGCCGGCGAACGATCATGCCAGGCTCGCGTTGAACGACGGATTCGGGCAATGGGGGCAGCGGCAGCTCCTCCGCCTGCCAGAACGGATGCTCCGGCGGGAGCGCCAGCGGCAAGAATGCCTTCAACGCCCAATACGGCGAACCGGGAGCATTATAATTCTCGGCCATAATCAGGTTCGGATACGTATATCCGATCGTCAGGGTGCCGTCCGCTTGGAAGATCGGCTGCCGCACCCACCAGCGCAAATTGCGCAGAACGATTCCCTTGATCACGCCCATCGGGAACGGCTCCACGCCCGCGTAAGCCAAAGCGCTCCAGAACGCCGATTGGGAAAACCGGTACGTAAGACTTCGCCCATAGGGCAAAGCGCTCCCGTCCGCGGCGAACCAATGGATGAACGACTTCGCGAAGATCGCCGCCCTTTCCTTATATAACCGGGCGCGGTCCGGATCCTCGGTTTCCATTAGCACTGCATAAATCAACCCGCAATAATGGATTGCGAATGCGCCGTAATAATCGCAGTGACCCTTCACCCCGTCCGCGTACCACCCGTCCGACAAATACATGTCGTCGATTCGATCCAGGCAACGATTCATCGCTTCCCGATCCCAAGGGAGACCTACCCGCTTAAAACCTAAATTCACAAGGACGCGGAACAGCAGCCAGTTGCAGTCGTGGAGCGATTTTTCGTTGATTTGACGAAGCCATCGCGCGAAGCGCTCCCGTTCCCGTTCGCTCAGCGGCGTCCATACGTTCCCGGGCGCGTGCGCCAGCGCAAACCCCATGGCGGCCATTTCGACCAGTTTTTGATCGTAATCCTCCGCATCCCCCCAATATTCCTCGTGTTCGGGATCGGTTCCGTTCCTAATGCCCTGCCGGATAGTTTCCCACAGCTCGCTGTCCGCGCCGCCGGCGGCATGCGGAACGAGTCCCCACAGCAGTCTCGAGAAACCTTCCAATTCGGAAGTATGATCCGGACAGCCTGAACTCGTCGCCCCGAGCCGCACTCTCGTCTTGCCCGGCGTAACGTACGGCAGCAGCGGCCGGCATAGCTGCTCGACCGCAAGCTGAACATCCTCTCTCGTCCGCAGCGGATTTTGTTGAATCGGCAACGTCCATCGATGCATGCGGCGCTCCTCCTCTACCAAAACAATTCGCCGTGTCCCAACAACTGCGAGAGCCCTTCCGCGAAATAATAGTCCCCGTAGATTAGCGGCACGTCGATATTTTTGCCCTCCGGCACGTGGCTTGTGCCGCTCAGCACCAGACCTTCCTCGTCACGATCCCATGCGCCGTAGTTCGTATATAAAGAATGAAGCATCCGCGCTGCCGCAGACCGGTACCCCTCGGATCGCTCGCCCTCGACATGCTTCGCCAACAGCAACAAGCCGCAGGCGGCGATGGCGCCGGCCGACGAATCCCTGTATTTCGGCGCGTCCTCCGGGAGGCGGAAATCCCAATGCGGCACGCTATCCGCCGGGAGGCTGGCCAGGAAGAAACGCGCCACCCGCTCAGCCGCCTCGAGATGCCGTTCGTCGCCCGCATTCATGTAACTCAATGCCATGCCGTACAGCGCCCAAGCGGCGCCGCGGGACCATGCCGAGTCCGCGGAATAGCCCTGCCCTCCGTGATAGCCGACTCTTTCGCCGGTACCCGGATCGAAGATGACGATATGCCGGACCGAACCGTCCGGGCGGATGAAATGCTCCAGCACCGTATCCGCATGCGCGGCCGCGATATGCGCAAACCGCGGGTCGCCGGTAACGGATGAGGCCCAATGGAGCAGCGGCAAATTCATCATGCAGTCGATGATGGCCCAGCCCGAGTTGTTCTCGCCCGGCTTCCAAGGGTTCCACGCCCGGATGAATCGGCCCTTCGCATTAAACCGCGCGGCCAGCAAATTGGCGGCGAGAAGCGCGCGGCGCTTGGCATCCTCGGCCCCCGTCAGCTTGTAACGCGCGACGCTGGTCAGCGTCCACATAAAGCCGATATCATGGTCTAATTTGTAATAATCCATAACGACTTGATCGAGCTGCGCTTCGCACGATTCGGCGATCGCACGGAACTTGTCTTCTTTGGTGTCGCGGTACAACAGCCATAGAAGTCCTGGCCAAAATCCGGCCGTCCACCAATGCGACGGCTCCAACGTATACCGTCCATTCACGCTGGCGTGCGGGAAGCGATCCCCTATGCGCTCGCTGGTGACGGATATTTTCGCCGCAATGCGATCCCAAGCTTCCTGCGTCCAGTCTGCACGCCAATCCGGAGAAGCCATCTTCATCATCCTTTCTTCTTCAGTTTATAGCACTCGAACCGCGCATGCATCGTGAAAGAGAGCCGGGCGGCAGGCTGCCTGAGCCCTAAATCTATGGCATATACGGTAACGCGCTCCGAGTGTTTGTTCACGAATTCGAACCGCCGCGCGACCGGCCGCCACGCTTCGTCGTCGAACGCGATCCGCACGCCGCTTTGTTCTCCTTCGATCTGCACGATGCCGTCGATGAACCGCGGCTCATATAACGTGATCCACCGGCTCGTCACGCTCGACGGCGCCGTTCGAAACTCGTACGCGTCCTCGATGTCCAAGACGAAATTTCTTTCCAGACGAACCGTAAACTCGCGCACCAACGACACCAATTTCGGAACGTCGTATGCTTTCGTCAAATCTACGGCGAACGAACGGTGTCGCTCCCCTTCCTCGACCCTGAGAATTTGCGCGCGAAACGAGTCGCCGGTTCCTTGAAAGCAGCCTTCGACGATCGGAACGGAGTGTCCTTGCGAACCGTTGCATAAGTACGAGAACCGTTCCTCCCCGAAATACCCTTTCGTATACTCGCCGGAACCGAGGTCGCACAACAACGACTCCCCGTCGATATGCAGCACGAAACTGCCGATATCGTTGTGGTTGTGCGGCTCGCCGTTATGCCCGCCTTTCGCGGCCAAAGCCAGTCTCGAGCCGTCCGACGTCATCCTCGCAACGAACCACTGGGCGTCCGGCAAAACATACGTCGCGTCGGGCCAATCCTCGCCCTGCCAAGCGGCTTCGCTCCAGACGAAGTCGCGAATGAACGGCCCCCATCGGCCGATCGGATCGGATGCGATATCGGAGCGTTGCGCGTAAGGCGGCACGTGCACGTCCGGGAACCTTCGCTTTAATGCATGGATCAGCCCGGGGGAATATCGAGCCGTCGTTTCGCAGTCGGAGAAAGGAACCGTGAACATGCCGCTTAAGTAACAAGCCTCATGGAACAGCGCGATCGGCTTCGCCTTCTCATGGCTCATCAGATCGATCGTACCCGCCGTGCGTTGTCTCAGCAGCTCGGCAAAGTACATATAAAACCCGAACCCGTACATCCAGTAGCCTACGCCTTCCGTGCAGGCGCCGTCGTCGCCGAATCCTTCCAAATAGCTGTCGAACGTGCCGAGGAGTCTGTGCACGATCGGGGCCAGTTCGTCCGCGTTCGGGATCAAGTATAACGCCGAAGCGCCGACGGAGGCCGCGCAGACGCTCGCCCAGTTGTTGTCCGCCGTTTCCCACCAGAACGCGGAGCCCAAAGCGCAGTACGGCTCTAATACGCGCTCTCGAATTTCGTTCTCGGCCCGGTGCGCGACCGCGGCGCTCAACCGTTCTCTTAATAGAGAAACGATTTCCGCCAAAGCGAAGGCGGTTTCCGCTGCGAACAAATCGATCGTACACCGATGCCGCTTCGCTTCCGGGGGCAGCAGCGACGTACCTCCCAAATGCGCCGGAAGCGCCCACGCATATTCGTCGCAGATCGCCCAGATCGCATCTTCGACGGCTTCCAGCCACTTCGGTTCCCCGTCGAGCAAAGCCAGGAACGCCAAGACGGACAGCCGCTTCCGGCGCGAGAAATACTGCCGCTCGAACTCGATGCGAGAGCCCTTCGTGTCGAAAAGCTTATAGGCGGAGAACGTCAACGCCTCGATCGGCTCCGTTACGAGCCGTTCCCCTTCCGCTCGCACGTCCTCGATCCATGGGCGATACGCGGACGACGTTCTCAGCTCGTTCCATTTCCGCTCGTCTCGAGCTTCCGAAAACAACCGGTCGCCGAACGCTCCGGCGGCATCGCCGTTGCGCAGCGCGCGTTTTACTTCTGCGTAATGCAAACTCGGTACGCCTCCCTTAGCCCGCGTCTCCTCCCCGATTCCGGTAATCCATCGGGGTCATGCCGGTGTACCCTTTAAACAACTTAATGAAATAGCTTTGGCTGTCGTATCCGAGCAGTTCGCATATTTTCAAGACCGGGTACGCGGTTTCGTCCAGCAGCTGTTTGGCGCGCTCCATTTTCGTACGAATGACGTATTCGATGAATGTCTCGCCGGTCTCCCTCTTAAACAGTCTGCTGAAATAGCTGGCGTTCAGGTGCAGATGCTCGGCGACTTCTTCGAGGCCGATTCGCTGGTCTAAACGAAGGGACACGTATTCGTACGCGTCCACCACTTCCTTGCGAACCGTTCGTCCTCCGGTCTCTTGAACGGAAGCGACCGCCGAAAGCAAATGTTCGATCAACCAGTCTTTCAATTCAACGAGCGAACCGATCTCGGCAACATCTTTATGCAGGCTGTCCGCCGACTGCGTCGTTCGGAAATAGTGGAGCGATTGGTGCTTCAGCCGGATATCCAGCAGCAGCTTTAACGCCCAATCTTTTACGGACTCCGGCGCGTACCTTCGATCGTTGAACGCTTTCATCCATTCCTCCGCTTTCGCCTTAACCCCTTCCGCATCCCGTTTGATAACGCCCTCGCGGAACGCTTCGATCGCCTCATCGTACAGCGCGAACGGATCGCCGTCCCCGGACGACGACGGCCGGGCGGCGGCGATCTCGCCCGGCAGCATGTAAAACCGCTGCCGATGGCTGGACAGCAGCGTTCGTACGCAGTGTTTTACGGCCTCGCCGGATATGCAGCGTTCCCCGACGAGGAAAGACATCGTGAGCTTCAAGGCGCGGCGGAGCTCTGCCTGCATGCGCTCCACCAACCGGCGGGCTTCCTCGTGCCCGTTCACGGACAGCGTCGGACGGTAGGAATGAAGCAGCACCCATTCTTTCACGCTATAAGGGAACACAACCGCTTCCGCCCCGGTTTGTTCCATCACCTCGTCCAGCACGTTGGTAACGGCGAATCGAAGCACATCGTCCGATACGTAACGGCCGCGAGCCCCCCGCAGATCGTCTAAGAATGCAACGACCGGCAGGATCACCCTGCCTTCCATAGGCAATCCGTATCCTTCCAATTCGGACTGCCAGACTTCGCTCCGCAGCAGCGGCTGCTGGACGAAGCCGTGAATCCACGTCTCGCGCATCGCGTTGTGTGATCGGTCCACGATGCGGCGAAGCCGGTGCTGCTCCATATCGAGCTGACGCTCCGCGGTAAGCCCCGCCGCCATTCGCTGCAGCACCGCCGCAAGATCGTCCGGGTGCAGCGTATCCTTGACGATATAGTCTTGCACGTGAAGCTGCATCGCCCGCTTCGCATACTCGAACTCGCTGTGACAAGACAAGATGACGGTACGCAGGTTGGACTTTCGTTCCCGCAGCCGACGAATGAGCTCGAGTCCGTCCATCTTCGGCATGCCGATATCCGTTACAAGAATGTCCGGCGCTTCCCGTTCCGCCGCTTCCAGAGCGGCGAGCCCGTTCTCGCAGCACCCGGAGAGGGTAAGACCGAGGCTCTCCCAGTCGATCGCTTCCGACAACAGCTCCAACACCGGATAATCGTCATCCACCAACAACACTTTATACATGGGGCTCGTCAACCTCCTGCAGCGGAGCTCGCATGATGGTCCTCGCGGGAAGACGGAAAGAGGCGCGGAAAATCCGCCGCCTCTTTCTCCCCATGCATCCGCTGCTTATTTATTGTTATCGATGATCTCTTGCACGGCAGCCTGCATATTGGCAAGTGTCGTATCCAGATCCTGTGAGCCGAGAATGAGGAGCTCGTATTGCTCGTTCAGCGCTTTATACACTTCTGCTTGGTACGTGACGGGCGGTATGATTTTGCCGGACTTCGAATTTTTCAGCACATTGATCAAGGAAGCCTTGTCGACGTTCTCCGGCTTTTGCGTACCGCTTAGAATCGAATCGACGATTGTTTCGAGGTCGTTCTCGGAAACCTTGTTCCAGGACGGGATATTGCGTCCGTATTTCGCAAGTCCTTCCGTCGTATACCAACGGATGAACTGGTAGGCTTCCTTCTGATGCTTGGACTTCGCCGCGACCGCCATGAAGTCGGTCGTGACCGGCGTGTACCCGATTTGGTCGGATTCGCCGTTCTTCGGATACGGCGCGATCGCTACGTTAAAGTTCAACGGATTTTGCTCCGTCCCTCCCAGCTCGCTGTTCATCCAGCTGCCGATCAACACCATGCTGGCCGATTGGTTAAAGAACTGCGTCCGGTAATGGAGCTTCTGCGACAGCATATCCGCGTACGGCGTGGAAGAGCCGTCTTCCCGTTCCATCTGGAGCCGCAATTCGAGCGTCCGTCTGAACATCGGATCGTCGAGATTCGACGTACCGTCCGCCTTCAGAAAGTCCGTGTTTTCCGAGCGATTCGCAAGCGCGAGTCGAAGGAATTCCATCCATCCCCCGTTCTGCGGGCCGTGGAAATACGTGCCGTACCGCTTCGACGCGCCTTCGCCCGTTGTAAGCGCCTTCGCGTAAGCCATGAAGTCGTCCCACGTCCAATCCGTCGGCACTTCCAGCCCGGCGGCATCCAAATGATCCTTGTTCAGCATGACGTACCACGGATTGAACTTGCCGGGCAGCGCGTAATACTGACCGTTCATCTGCGTGTCGACCTTATATTCCTCGGCGACCTTGAACCCGTCCTCACCGATGAACGAATCGATCGGCGCCACCATGCCGAGACCGACGCGCTGCGCGTACGAAGCGGGGTCGCTGAACATCAGCACGTCCAGCTGCTCGCCGGACGCTGCGGCCAGGTCGAGCTTCTGCGTCGCTTCGTTCGTATCGCCCTTCTCGCTGAGCGGAACGAGCTCGACACGGATGTTCGGGTACGCTTCTTCGAACGCCGCGATGGTCGCTTCCCAGTTGTACTGCGCTTCCGTGCCGTGCGTATGGAATTTAATTGTAACCTTCTCGGCCGCGGCCGGCTCCTCGGCGCCGTTGTTCGTCGGGGTCGGCGTTTGGGCTGCAGGCGCATCCGCGCTTCCGCCGGAGCATCCGGCCAATAAACTGAGCGTCAATCCGATTGCGGCGAAGCTTCCAAACCCATATTTTCTCATTGTGCCCCTCCATGTGTAACCGTTTTATTTTTGGTTCGTGTCGATTGTAACAAGAGGGCCAAGGCCCATTATACGCCTAATTTTACTTTTCTTATCATTATTTTTACTTTTTCTACCCTTTCACCCCGCCCATGGCGATGCCCTCGATGACGCGTCTCTGCCCGGCGATGAACATAATAAGCAGCGGAACGATCGCCGAAACGGCGGCCGCCATAATTAAGGACCAAAACTCGCCGTTAATCGATGTAAACTTTTGCATCGCAAGCTGGATCGTAAAGAGCGAATCCGTACGCAAAAAGATAAGCGGATTTTGGTAATCGTTCCACGTCCAGATGAAGCGAAGAATCGCGTACGTGGCGATCGCGGGCTTCACAAGCGGCAGCGCAATCATGGTAAAAATGCGAAAATGCCCCGCGCCGTCCATTTTGGCCGATTCGATGAATTCGTTGTGCACGCCCATGAAAAATTGACGCAGCATGAAAGTTCCCAATACGCTGAAGCTATTTAACAAAATGAGGCCCCAGTGGCTGTCGAACAAGCCGATCAAGCGGTACAAAATGAACTGCGGCACCAAGATCGCCTGCTGCGGAACCATGAACGTAGCAAGAACGATGAAGAACAACCATTTCCCCGCGGGGAACTGAATTTTCGAAAACCCGTACGCCGCCATGGCGGAAACCGTACAAGAGATCAACGTCGTCGCCGCGGTCACCTTGATCGTATTCCAATAATACACCCAAAACGGGTGATCCCCGAACCACACTTCGCGGTAGTTGCTGAACCCGACCCCGTTCTCCGGAATCCATTGAATGGGATACGCGAATACGTCGCCCTCCAGCTTGAAGGAAGCGGAAATCATCCATGCGAACGGCAGCACGAACAAGACGCCGACAACCAACAAAGCGATCGTCGTTATCGATTTTCTTAGATCGAACGCCTTCGGCATCAGTAATTCACCCACTTTCTTTGACCGATCCATTGAAGGAACGTTATCGCCATTACGCATAGGAACAAGATCATCGCTTGCGCCGAAGCGTATCCGATTTTCAAATTCAGGAACGCCGTATCGTACATATAGTACACGATCACGTTCGTGGAGCCCGCCGGGCCTCCCTGCGTCAGCACGGCAATAAGATCGAACACTTTGAACGTATAAATAATACCCGTAATCATCAGGAAGAAGGTCGTCGGCGAAAGCATGGGCAACGTAATGCGGAAGAAGCGCACCAGTCCGTTCGCCCCGTCGATTTCGGCCGCCTCGTACAAATCTCTCGGAATCGACTGCAGCCCCGCCATGTATACGATCATGTTGTACCCTATGGAGATCCAGACCGAAATCATCATGACGGAGATCAAAGCGAACTCCGGATCCGCGATCCAAGCGGGCGGGCGATCGACGCCGATCGATCGTAAAAACTGATTGACCGGCCCCATCGACGGATGAAACAATACGCGCCAGACGGTCGCTACCGCGACGACGCTCGAAATATAAGGCAAGAAGTAAATGACTTTGAAGAAATCTTTCATATATACGAATTTATTGATCAACACGGCCAGGACGAGCGAGATCGCGAGGTACGCGGGAACCGTCAGCAAAAATATGGCGTTGTTCCCTAGCGTTTTGATGAATTTAGCGTCTTGAAAAAGTTTATCGTAGTTTTCCAACCCGATCCATTTCACGCCTGCCAGCCCCGTAATCATGCTCCATTCCGTGAAACTGAGGTACGCGGCCGCGCAAATCGGCAGCAGTACCATCACCCCGACGCCAAGCAGCATCGGCAGAACGAAGATGAAGCCGGCGATCGTTTCGCTTCGCTGCATGCTGCCGGCGCGGCGAAGCTTTGGCTTCGATACTTGTTTCGTTAATCCGGACACGGATTGCACCTGAACCACCCCATCGGTTTTTCTAAACTTAAGTTCGTGTCCTTATTCTAAAAGAAAATACCGTTACTTCCGTAACGGTATTTTGATCAATATAAAATTATTTTGACTTTTTGTTTCAGGACGGTCAATTGCGAGAATGCACCTTCTCCCCCTGTGGAAAATGTCGTACAGCGGCGGTTCATCGTCCTCATAGATAGGAAATTTCGCGTTGGATGATGCGGTCGTATCGATAATCTTAAAAAAGATTGGCAAACTCGGACGCAATGCCCCATAATTATGTTCGCACGTATGCGTTTCCAACCTAGGCAAAGAGGGAGAGCCATGTTCCGAATCAGCTTGTTTATGTTTCTGTTATTTTCCACGTACAGCATCGTCGGGTTCTTCCTGCCGCCTTACCTTCTAAGTAAGGGCTTAGACGCAAGTCAGATTGGAACCTTGCTTGCCGTCGGATCGTTCGTAACGATCATCGCCCAGCCGATCTGGGGGTACGTCAGCGATAAGAAACAGGCGGTAAAGCCTGTGATAACGCTCCTTCTGTTTTGCGGCTTGCTAATCAGTTCAGGCTTCTTCTCGGCGACGGCGTTCGGACTCATCCTATTCTTTTACGGCTTGTTCGCCTTCTTTAACAGCGCTACGGGCCCCCTTTCCGAGGCGCTTTGTATCTCCTACGCGCAGGACAATAATAAAAATTTCGGGCGTATTCGTCTTTGGGGAGAAATCGGGGTCGGCTCCTCCGCGTTGATCCTCGGGATCGTCGTCGACCGCATCGGAATTCAATCCCTTGGCTTCCTCTATGCGGGAACGATGAGCGTCGCGTTAGCCGCTACGTTCTTGCTGCCGAAATCCAAATCCACGGCTCCGTCCGTTCGCCTGTCCGATTTCGGCAGGTTGTTTACGAAGCGCAAGCTGCTATGGTGTTTGCTGCTCGCCTTGATCATCGGCATCCCGCATAAGATGAACGACGGCATGCTTGCCATCCACCTGCAAGGGTTGGGCGGGACCGATACGCAGCTAGGCATGGCCTGGCTCGCCGCGACGTTCAGCACGGTACCGGCCTTCTTCTTCATCAGCAGGCTGATCGCGAAATGGAACGAGCTCGGCATCTTATTCGTCGCCGCGACGGCATACGCCGTCCGCTGGCTATTGTACAGCCAAGCGGATCGTCCTGAGCTCCTGATCGCTGCCCAAGTCCTCCACAGCCTAACGTTCCCGCTGTTTTTCGTAGCCTCTATCCAATATTTGTCTAGAGTCGTTCCGACCGAGCTGCGCGCGTCCGGACAATCGCTGTTCGCCGTTACGTTCAGCGGCCTCGGCGGCATCATCGGCAGTTCCGGAGGCGGCTTCGCCATCGAACGAATCGGAGTGCAATGGACGTACTTAAGCGGCGCTTTCCTCGCGTTTCTCGGAGCTGTCGCCGTGTTCGTCATTTATGTGGCGGAGAAGAGGAAGGATGGCGGCGCGATGTCGCACACGATGTAATTCCTGGGTTTTCACATATTCGCACGAGGTACAAATAAGAGGGGACATAGGTCCCCCCTTTTTGCCATTTCATCGTTAATCGTTGTCGCAGCAGCCTTCGCCTTCGTTCAAGTGTCCGGACCGCTCGATTTTCGTTTTTAAATAGTTTTCGTTGTACTCGGAAACGTCGCCCCAAAGCTGCACCCGATCCTTAACATCCAATCCTGCGTTACGAAGCGCATCCAATTTTCTTGGATTGTTCGTGACCAGGGTGACCGGCTTCGTCCGAAGCGCCTTCAACACCTTGATCGCATCGCTGTAATCGCGCGAATCGTCGACGAATCCGAGCTGCAAATTGGCGTCTACGGTATCGTAACCGTTCTCTTGAAGAATGTAAGCGAGCGCTTTGCTGAAGAGCCCGATCCCTCGCCCTTCGTGATTCGCCAAGTAAAACAACGCGCCGCTTCCGTGCTCGGCGATATGCTTCATCGACTGTTTGAGCTGGTATCCGCAGTCGCAGCGCTTGCTTCCGAAAATATCCCCGGTGTGACAAATGGAATGAAACCGAATCAAGGCATTCTCGGCATGTTGAAAGTCTCCGTGAACGAGGACGCTCGACTGTTGAAGTTCCGCTAAATTCGCGGACGATAACTTGGCTACGATGCGTTCGAAATCTTCCGTCACCTCGCTGCAATTTAACCAGCAGTACCACTGAAACTCGACGGTTTCCCCAAGTAAATTTACTGGCAGCTTGATCGGGCCGACCAAATAAATAGCCCCTTCATCGCTCTTGATGAGTTGTATTTTTTTCTCCAGAATCGATATGACTTGGGGATCGAAGCTTTTCGTCGCGGGCATAAGGTTCATCTCCTTGTGGGTTGGCAAAACAGACAAAAGTTGTATGTCTTATATTGCGCAAAAGCCGTTCTCCTTATCGGCGGCGACGCCGGTAACGAATTACCGTCCCGAACCTGCGATGCTTGACCCGGCGGTAACATAAATCAGCAGAGCGATCGCCATCCAGCCGGCAAACCTGTAGTTCCGAGACGCCAGCTCCAGCACCGGTTTCTGAAACAGGCCCGCCAGAAGATTATTCACGGCCGACGCCGGCGAAATAGGATTGGATAACCCCCAGCTTCCAAGCAAAAGCACCGCAAAGTACGTCGGGCTCATGCCGACGGCCGGCGGATCGATCCCGCTCGCCAGGATGGCGACCGGCACGATCGGATGAAGTCCGATGAGGGAAGATCCTGCGATCAACGCCACCGCGAATAGCGAAAATGCGAAAGAAATCGGCAGCAGCGGGATATGCTCCAGCAGTGCCGGGACGGCGGCCCCGAAGCCGGTCGTGCCGATGGCGCCGCTAAAGAAGCCTGCGGCCAAAAACAGCGTCATTTCTTTCTGCAGAGCCGGCACCGTGACGGTCAGATGGGTTTTCAAGCCGCTCCGGTATACCGGCAAAGCCCTCTTCCCTACGCACCAGATCAACGGGAATACGACTGCGGCGAGGCAGATCAAGATCGCCATCGGCAGCTCGACCGCCCGCTCCAACGCCAAGACGACGATCATCGCAGCGGCCAAATAAGCCGCGAGTCCGAACGGGAACGCAGCGTTCCGGTCCCGCGCTGCCGACTCCCGTTCGGCGGGCTCCCGCTCAGCGGGCTCATGTTCCGCGGGCTCCGTTTCCGCAAGGGACAGCTCCCGAACGTCGACCGCCCAGCTGACAACCAGGCTAAGTACCGCCAAACCGAGCAAGGAAGGAAGAACGGACGACCAAGGCAGCGCCAGCGCCGTCGTTACGAGCGCCATGGCAGCGAAATACGGCGACCATAAAATCGCCCCCGCGAATCCGCGATTCAGCGCATTGGCGAGCAGCCGAGACATGCCTTGCCTCGGTCTTACGAAGACCAACTCATAGACGACTGGGATCGATCCGACGTTAATGAATACGCCCATGATTTGCGTAAGAAGCTGCGTCCCTACGAACAACTCCGTCTTGCTTCGAAGTTTCTGTTGATAGAACCTTTTTAATGACGCCACGTAGTCGGGAATTCGAACCGGAATGCCGAACAGCGGAGCGAACAGAAACAAGGTTACGATCGTCACGTTCATCCCGGCCGCCTCGAACCATTGCCAAGCCGTCGCCTTTTGGAACGCAAGGAGAATCGCCCCGATCGCGGCGAAGCCGGTCGTCAGCCACCGCGTCATTCCCCTCAGCTTCGGCAGCTGCATGGCGATGAAAATAAAAACCAAGCTCCCTCCTAAAGGAGTAAGCTCCAGCGGAGTCAACTGCTGTGCAACGTAAACCGCGGCAATAGAGAATAATAACGCCTTCTCCATTGCCGCCTTCATCGCGGACGTCATCGAACTAATGAAACTGCCAGCAGCTGAGGCTCAAGCTGCCGTATTGGTAGCTGCGATGCAGCAGCTTCGCCCGACGGTTCGCATCCCCGGTCCCCATCGCGAGAAGCAGCGGAATGAAATGCTCGTTCGTCGGTACCGCCTCCTGAGCGTGCGGAGCCAATTCGCGGTATTGAAAGAGCGCCTCCGTATCCCACGCTTCGAGCTTGCTCTGGAGCCAATCGTCGAATTCCTCCGCCCAGTCGTCGACGCCTTCGGACCGCCAGTTCAGCCTTCTCAAGTTGTGGACCGTTCCCCCGCTTCCGATGATGAGCACGTCCTGCTCCCGAAGCTCCGACAACGCCGCGCCGATGTTGTACTGCTGCTCGTTCGACAGCGTCCGGTTCACCGACAATGCGGCGACCGGAATGTCCGCTTCCGGATACAGCAGCTTCAAAATTGCCCAGGCCCCATGATCAAGACCCCGCTTCACGTTCAGCACGCTCGGAATCCCGTGCTTCGAAAACGTCGACTGCACATACTCGCTTAGCATGCGATCGCTTTTAGCCGGATACGTCATGCGGTATAGCTCGTCTTGGAAGCCTCCGAAATCGTATATCGTTTCGTACGATTCGGCAGCGCCGATGTGCTGCACCGGCTCCTCCCAATGCGCGGAGAAGAGCAAGATGGCTTTCGGCCGAGGCGTATGATCTTTAAAGCTTTTCAACAGCCGCGTATATTCGTTATCCTCGAGCACGATCGACGGGGCGCCATGCGCGAAAAAGTAGGATGGCATCATTTCGTTTCCCCCTCCTCCTTTGGGTTCAACCCGGCATCCTGCCTCACCCAGTTCAGGACGTCGCGCTGATTTTCTTCCGATACGCCATGGTCGGTCGGGTACAATCGGAACGTCAGGCGGGGCGTAAGCTGCTTGAAGTAAGCCGCCGTTTCATGGCCGATCCGAACCGGAAATACCGAGTCGTATTCCCCATGGGAGACGAATACCGAGACGTCGCCGACGCTGCGCAGCGGATACTCCGTCTTCACGAATTCGGGCACGTACCCGTTCAATGCGACGATCCCTTTCAGCCGATCCCCCATCGTGAGCGCAAGCGTCATGGACAAAATGGCGCCTTGGCTGAAGCCGAGCACATACCGCTTGTTCGGATCGATCGGATATTTCTCTGTAGCGTATTGGATAAACGCTTCAAGCTGCTTCGCCGCTTCGTCGAACATGTCCCGAATCGGATGGCCGATGCTCTTCAGATCGTAATACTGATACCCCGCGCCGAGCGGCAAATTGCCGCGAATGCCGATAATAATGAACGAATCGGAGAGCGGAGCGACCAAACCGAACATATTTTTTTCGTTGGAGCCTTTGCCATGCAGCGTAAATACGACCGGGTATTTTCGATTCGGGTCCATCTCGGCCGGCAAGTGAACGTCGTACGGGTATACAGGGTTCATGATTTTCTCATCCCTTCGTCGTAACTTAGGCGCTGCGCTTGTTATTCATTAGACGGTCGATAGAGAGCGAAGTGTCGTTCGCCGCCGCAAGATACAACGTGATCAGGATAAACGCAAGGTCCAGCTCGTAGCCCGCCATTTGCCCGTTGCCGAGAAGTCCCACGGAAAGCTTCGCCGTAACGATCGCGCCGACGAGCATGACGACGAACAAAGCCGAAACATAACGAGTAAACAAACCGACGATCAGCATGATGCCGCCTGCAAGTTCAAGCACCGCCACGACATAAGCCAAAAATCCCGGTACCCCGATCGAGCTGAACCATGCGTCGACATTGCTTAAACCCATTTTAAACTTATAAGTAATTTAAAGTAAGTTGCGCTGGCGTGTCAACAGAAATATTGCTAATATAAAATTATATTCAGTATTACAAATATTCGAAGAGGTGTAATCGATGGACATCGGCTCCACGATCCGGGCGATACGAAAGCGCAAAAACATCACCATCGCCCAAATTTGCGAAGAAACCGGCTTGTCTCAGGGCTTCATGAGCCAGGTCGAAACCAATAAAACGTCCCCTTCCATCTCGACGCTGGAGAGCATTGCGCAAGCGTTGAAAGTGCCTTTGGCTTATTTGCTCCTGAAGAAAGAGGACCGCATGAGGATCGTGCGGAAAAATGAGCGGAAAATAACGACAAGCGGCCCGGAGCAATTAAAAGTGGAACACTTGGGCTCGACGAAGAACGTCCGAATGATGCTGGTGGAGCTGCCCCCCGGCGCTTCGACAGGGGACGAACCTCATGCGCATGAAGGCGAGGAGGTACATGTCGTCATGAAAGGACGGATTTACGCGGAGCAAGGGGAAGACGCGGCCGAATTGGAAGAAGGAGATTCGTTCAGCTGGAACGCTTGCACGCCCCACTTGGTGCGGAACATCGGGGAAGAAACGGCCATCGTGCTCATCTCTATCTACACCGAGGACGATAAGGCGCGTGAGTATCTGTAAACGGAATAAGGGCAGACTGACGCCGCTTGCTCGGTCGGTTCTGCCCTTGCATGGTTTATATCGGAAACGCTTCCTCTTTGGAAACGCGAACCATGTCGCCGGGGAAAAATTTCTTGAAATGCTTCTCCACCTGAAGATGCAAATCTTCGCGATACCACTTCGATACATCATGTTCTTCGAACAACCGAGGCATTCCTAATCGCGCGGAGCGCTTTCCTTTCGAGCCGTCTCCGATATTCAGCGTGTCGATCCAAATTCGGTCCACGATCCCTTCCAGAAGCTTAGGAAAATCCGGGGTGAACGGTAAAACGGGAGAAATCGCGGCTTGGGTGGCGATCCCCGCATGATGCACCTCTTTCAAGACTTTCAACCGCAATCCGATGCCTGGCGCGGCGGGAGCGAAAATTCGCTTCATATCTTCCCGGTCGGTTTCGATCGTCATCGAGACGAGCAAGCCGCACCGTTCCTTCAATTTCGTCAACAAATCGATATCCCTCGCGATCAGCGGACCGCGCGTTTGAATTTGCAGCATGTCCGGCGGATGTTCGATCATCTCCTCTAATAGACTTCGGGTTACCTTGGCCTCCCGCTCCACCGGTTGATAGGGATCCGTTGCGGAGGACATAAATAGGTTCGCCGGCTTCCCGCTCTTCCGCAGCTTCATGATTTCTTTGCGATAAATATCGGCTGCGTTCGTTTTGACGTCTACCCATTCTCCCCAAGGCATGCCCTTAAACTTTTGGATCGGCATCTCCCTGACGTAACAGTACCTGCAAGCGAACGCGCAGCCGCTGTACGGATTCAAGGAATGCGTAAATCCGATATCTAAGTACCCCTTCGCTTCCGTAAGGATGTTCTTCGCAACGATGTCTTTGTACTTGGTGGTCATACGGCTTCATCCCCCCTTACGCAACAATTAAATCATAACGTACATTGTTTCCTTTTTAAAAGTTTACAACAAAACACCCCAATCGGCAGACGATGTCTACGAACGAATTGGGGTGCAAACTTAAGATTCTTTATTTGTAATAAAAATCAGGGATCGAACTCCATCTCGTTCTCAACTCATGCGCGGCGGATTTCGGCTTGCGATCCCGGGTGAAAATCCCTTTCTTGTTCCCTTGAACGCGGATGATGCCTTGACTTGTCTGAAAGTCGGCGAAGTTCCACACGTGTTCCCCGACGAAATTCGGGAACTCGTCGAACACTTGATGGTTCGCCCGCAAGAACTCGACTTGGAATTCCTCGGTGAACATCACGGGATCGACGTCGTGGAAGCCTGCGATCGTATCCGCGCCGTACTCCGTCATGACGATCGGCTTATCGGGGCAGCGTTTGTGCCAACCTTCCAACTCCCGGCGAAGCATCGTTTTGGCAATGTCCCAGTCGCCGCCTTCCACGTACCAACCGTAATATCGGTTTAAGCACAGCACATCTACCAAATCGGATACCTTGCACCCCTCCGGGCTTCCTTCTTGCAAGGTTACCACCGTGACGGGGCGCTTTTGCGGATCGCACTCCTTCGCAAGCCGGAGTAACGGTTCGAAGTACTCGTCAGCCCCGTCCTCGGCCGTCGCCGGTTCGTTCGCGATCGACCACATGACGACGCACGCATGGTTCTTGTCCCTTGCGATTAATTCGCGGATCGCCTCCCGATGCGCTTCGTGCGTCTTGATTTCTTTCCAGGTATTCCTCTTTCGCCCGCCTGAGAAAACGGCCATAAAATTCAAATGCAACCCGACCGCCGCTACCTCGTCGATGACCACGAACCCTTCCCGATCGGCTAACCGCATGAGCTCCTCCGAATACGGATAGTGGGAAGTTCGGAAGGAATTGGCCCCGATCCACTTCATCAAACGGAAATCCATGACGTTCGCCGCTTCGTTAAATCCTCTTCCGTGAATCGGAGAATCTTCGTGTTTCCCGAATCCCTTGAAGTAGAACGGTTTTCCGTTAATCAGGAATTTACCTTCCTTAACTTCGACGGTTCGAATGCCGAAAGGCTGTTCATACTCGTCGATGAACTTGCCGCCTTGCGTTAGCTCGACTTTCAACATATACAAATAAGCGTTCAACGGCTCCCAAAGCTTGGCATCCGAAATCTGCAAACTTCCTTGGGTCCCTTCCCCTTTCGCCACGACGGAACCGGTTTCGTCGATGATGCTCACTCTTGTTTCCGCATCGCCAACAATATCTACTTTGTAATTAACCGATGCGGACCCATCGGGTTGCACATTCGATACGATTTCAATATCCCGAACATACGTCCTGGGCGTCGTGTAAATTTTGACCGGCCGGTGAAGCCCCGCATAGTTAAAGAAATCGAAATTCGGTTTGTTGCGTACGACTTTGCCGAGACCTTCGATTTCACGTTCTGCATAATTCCCGACGGGCAATGTCGATTCGTTCAACACATTATTGACAGCAACGGTCAGGCGGTTTTTCCCTTCGCTCAATAGTCCGTTGATTTCAGCCTCGAACGGGGTAAATCCGCCGACATGTTCAACGGCCAACTTCCCGTTGACGAACACCTTGGCTTCATGCGTAGCCGAACCGAACCGAAGAACGATCCGCTGCGAGACCAATGCATTCGGAACCGTAAATTCCCGCTCGTACCAGACCCACCCGACGTGGTTCCGGATTTCTGCGTTCACGCCTACATCGTTGTACGAAGAAGGCACCGCCATCGGAACGGTGTCGATCAGCGGCCTCTCATACCATGTTTCAATGAATCCTTGGCCGGAATCGAGTTTAAAATTCCATATTCCATGTAAATCGATGACTGCTCGGGAAGCGGTCACGATGGGATAGAGCATATCAATCACTCCGCTTTAAATAAGTTTAAATGAACAGCGCGGAAGTGATCCCGCGCTGTATTGATTCTTATTGTCACTTTTTAGAGTCGATAATTTTTTGAATCCGTTCTTGAGCGGTTTTCACCGTCGTATCGATGTCTTGGCCGGACAGCATCATTTTATCGAATTCTTCTATAAATACTTTTTCTAACTCCGCATGGAACGGGACCGCTACCGCAGGCGTCGTTTGTTTTGTATTCTCAAGAACGTAAAGCAGCGATTCCTTGTCGATCATTTCGGGAGTCTTCGTGCCGGCAATCATTTTATCAACCACTTCGTTCATATTTACCTTCTTCCAGGAAGGGAAGTTTTTCCCTTGGATCACAATGCCCTCTGTCGAAAACCAACGGATAAAGGCGTACGCTTCCTCCTTATGTTTCGACTTGCTGTAGATCCCCAAAATATCGCCGCCTGCATTGCCGGAAATCGGGTCTTCTTTGGCGAATTTCGGAACCGGCGCGAAAACGGTTTTAAACGTGGCCGGCACTTGTTCCGTACCGCCGGTTTCCGGAACCAAGAACGAATGCACGGCAATCATGCTCGTATCTTGGTTGAAATATTGCGGCCGATAGTTCAATTTCTGACTGACGACTTCCGAGTAAGGCGTTGCGGATCCTTCCTTCTCCCCTTGAAGACGAAGCTCCAAAGATTTTCGAACGAACGGGTTACCTACGTTTGCCTTCGTTCCGTCGTCCGTCGATAAATTCGCTCCGGCAGCTTGATTATAAGCCTGAACGAAGTACGCAAACATCGGCCAGCTGTGGAAGTAGGTTCCATACCGGGTTTTGCCGCCTTCGGTTTTCGTCATCGCTTTTGCGTACTGCATGTATTCATCCCATGTCCAATCCTTCGGAAGCTCAAGCCCCGCTTCTTTGAGATGGCTCTCATTGATAAACACCATAGGCATCGTAGATTTCCCCGGGAGGCCGTACGTTTTGCCGCCGATGCGGGTGTCGAATATATACTCGTCTTCAAATACGACTGCCTCTGTCTGGAGGAAGCTGTCGATCTGTTCTAACATGCCCAGCTCCACGCGTTGGTTAAATGCGGTCATGTTGCTGAACATCATGACGTCGAGATCTTCGCCGGAAGCGGCAGCTAGGTCCAGCTTCTTGTAGAATTCGTTGGAATTGTTGTCCTCCGCGGAAACAAACTCCACCTTGATATTCGGATGCTTCTTTTCGAATTCCGCGATCACAATATCCCAATTGTCGGCTTTCTTCGGATACCAGGTGTGTAATTTGATCGTGACCGGATCGGCCGCAGCCGAACCGGATGCCGAGCCGCCGTTCGGCGACGCCGCAGGCGAATCGCTTGCCTTCTGACCCGCGGCGGAGCACCCTGTGCCGACAAGCGCGATCAATGCCGATACAACGAGAAAACGATTCCATTTTTTCGCAAACATTGGACTTCCCCCTTAAGCTTGATAGATTTATCCTTTGACACTTCCCGAGGCCACGCCTTCTATCACCTGTTTTTGGCCTGCGATGAAGATGATCAACAATGGTAAGATCGCGGAGACGGCGCCCGCCATCATCAGCGAATAAAATTCGCCGTTAAAATCCGCAAATTTCCGGATACCGAGCTGCAGCGTGAACAGCGAGTCCGAACGCAGAAACACGAGCGGATTCTGGTAGTCGTTCCATGTCCAAATGAAACGGAGAATCATATAGGTCGCAAGCGCGGGCTTCACCAGGGGCAGCCCGATTCGGAAGAAAATCGTCCAGTGACTCGCCCCGTCCATTCTTGCGGATTCGATTATTTCATTGTGGACTCCCATGAAAAATTGGCGCAACAAGAACGTCCCCAAAACTCCCGATGCAGCCAGTAGTACAAGGCCAAAGTGACTGTCGAATAAACCGAGCCAGCGGTACATGATAAATTGGGGTACAAGAATCGCTTGGTGCGGAATCATATACGTTGCGAGAACTAAGATAAACAGTGCTTCGCGTCCCTTAAACGGTACCTTCGAAAATCCGTACGCGGCCATGGCGGAGACGATCAACGACAAGGCTGTCGCAAGCAACGTTACTTTAATGCTGTTTAGATAGTACAGTGTAAACGGAACCGTTCCCATCCACACTTGGCTGTAATTTTCCACGATTTTCCACGTACTTGGGATCCATTGAATCGGATATGTCATGACTTCAAGCTCAGGTTTAAACGACGCCGACAACATCCACAGGAATGGCATGATAAAGAAAATGCCTGCGCCTCCCATTAGCGCCGTGATGATGACACGGTCCAGACGAACGGATTTCATGGTTTCATCCTCCTAATAATTTACCCACTTCTTCTGCCCGACCCATTGGATTAACGTCAGGACCAGAATCAAGACCAGCAGAACAATGCCCATAGCGGAGGCGAATCCCGATTCCAAATTGACGAACGCTGCCTCGTACAGATAGAAGACAATGACGGAAGTCGATCCGGCCGGTCCGCCGTTCGTCAACACCATGATTAAGTCAAACACTTTAAAGGACCCTACGACCCCCGTAATCAACAAGAAGAAGGTGGTCGGCGATAACATCGGCAGCGTGATGCCGAAAAACTGCCTCAACGGGGAAGCGCCGTCCACATCGGCAGCCTCGTACAAATCTTTAGGAATCCCCTGTAATCCCGCGAGATAGATGACCATGTTAAATCCGAGCGAAGTCCATACCATTATAATCATTACGGCTAGCAGCGCATAATTCGGATCCGCCAACCAAAGAGGAGGGTTTTCGAAGCCGATGGCCCTAAGAAACCCGTTAATCGGTCCGCTGTTCGGATGAAACAGAACTCTCCACAGCAAAGCGATCGCCACAAAACTGGAGATGAAAGGCATGAAATAAATGACCTTAAAGAAATCTTTAAAATAGGTTGCCTTGTTAATGAGAGCGGCCAAAACTAACGCAATGAACATAGCCACCGGGACGACCGCGATCATCACGATGTTGTTTCGCAAAGAGCGATGGAACGCTTCATCTTGAAACAGGTCGATGTAATTCTCAAAACCTACGAATTGCAGTCCGCCGATGCCCGCGATAAAATTCCAGTTCGTAAAACTGATCACGCCTGAAAGCAAAATCGGGATGATGACCAACGTTAACGTCAACAACAGCATCGGTAAAATAAATAAATACCCGGCGATCGTATTGTAAAACGCTTGTTTCTTGGCCCATCTGAGAACGGAGCGGTTCATTCCTCGCTCCAATTTGCCTCCCGCCGCTTGCTCCACTCGAATCACCTCATCGTCCTCTGTGTAAGTTTCATTATAGGCAGGACGTACTCGCAACACATGAAACGAATTTTTCTAAAAGAAAAGGATTTTGCGATATTTTTTCCCTGTTTGCAAAAAATGTTGAATGAATCAATCAGCAAAATGCTATAGTATTGCCTTATAACATGCATGATTCTTTCCTCTAAGGTGGCGGGGACCAAATGGGCATAAGACATATGTCATTACGGCAAAAACTGATTCTTACGTCGATCGCTTGCCTTGTGTTGCCTACGATTTGCATGCTCTACATTACCAGCGTTTACTCCAAGTTAATCATACGGGAACATTCGTTGGGAAAAGCGACGCAGTCTCTCATGATTGTGCAATCCCAAGCGAACGCAATCCTAGAGGAAATGGTGTTCATTTCGAATTTTGTGCAATTCGACCCTGAGATTAAAACACTATTAGAAGAAGCAATAACAAACCCGGTCGCGGCTCGACAGCTTACAACGCGCCTGGAGCAAATTGCCGGAGAAAAAAGCGATTTGCGGCTGACGCTGCTGACTCGGGACGGTCGGGCGTATTCCGACTATTCATTTTACGATTTTAAACCGCAGCGTTTTGTCCAACAGGACTGGTTTCCTGCGGCGAATAAACTATCCGCCTACGAGACCCTGTTTTTAGGCGGTTTGGAAAATTACTTGCCGCCGCAATACCCGGACCAGAAATACGTTTACATGACGGCTCGGGCGTTAACCGAAGCCATCGGTCGCCCGCCTTTCGCTTACTTGATCGTCAGCCGTACGGAAGATTCCTTCCGGAAGCTCTTCGCCGACTTGGAGGAGGAAGTGTTCCTGCTGGATGAGAGTAACAGAATTATATCGAATCGCAATACGCGCTTGATCGGTTCCCGTTTCGAAGACGTGCTGTCCCAAGAACCGCTCGCGTCGCCGAGCATCATTCAACTCCAAGGAGAAAACCAGCTGTACCTTTCCCTCCCCCTCCGTTACGCGAAATGGCGGCTGGTCAGTTTAGCTCCTTATGAACAACTGACGGGAAAATTGAACGGAATTTATCGCTCGGGGCTGTTTCTTCAAGCTCTTTTCGCGGGATGTTTTTTACTCGCGCTAACCTATTTGTTAAGGCGCTTCACGAAACCGGTGCGCGAATTGGGGGAAGCGGCCAAGAAAGTCGAATCGGGTGATTTGAGCGTTCGGTCGAACATCCGCGGCCGCGACGAAATCGGCAGGCTCGGCCGTTCGTTCGACCTTATGCTCGATCGCATTGAGCAAATGCTCAACCAGGTTGAAATGGAGCAAGAATTGAAGCGGCAGGCGGAATTAGCGATGCTGCAAGCTCAAGTCCATCCGCATTTTTTATTTAATGTACTAAGCTCGATCCGATTGAAGTTGTTGATGAAGGGCGACGAAGAAACCGCCTTCATCGTGGAATCCTTGTCCTCGCTGCTTCGCGCCAGCATCTCGAAACAGGAGGAGTTCGTGACGCTCTTCGCGGAAATCGAATCAGCGAAACAATACATGGATTTAATGAGATTTACGCTTCGGTTTCCTGCTGAAACCCGGTTGGAGATTCACGCGGATTTGTTCTCCGTGACGGTTCCGCGGTTCATCCTGCAACCCATTATCGAAAATGCTTACAAGCACGGATTTACTCAGCACGGCGGGATTGTATTCATAAGGGTAGAGAAAACCGATGAATCCCTGAAAATTACGGTCGAAGATAACGGTTTGGGCATGACTGCCGAAACGTTAGCCGAATTAAACAAACGATTGAGATACCGAAAGCGCCAAGTTATCGAGCACATGTCCTCCAATGAACGCGGTCGGATCTCGCCATCCGGCATAGGTCTTTATAATGTCTTTAGCAGGTTGAAGCTGTTATACGGAGATCGTTTTGAGATGAACATTCAAAGCGCCCAAGGCCAACGGACCACCGTTGAACTGCTTTTGCCCGTTGAGCGTACGGAGGAGGGGGAAAATCATGTATAAAGTCGTCGTCGCCGATGACCATTTCCCGGTCTTGGATTATTTAAGTACACGCATCCCTTGGGGGCAGCTTGGGCTTGAATTGACGGCTGTCTGTTCGAACGGAGGGGAAGCTTGGGAAGCTTGTCAAATGAACCGTCCGGATATTCTCGTCACGGATATCGGCATGCCCCTTATGGACGGGCTGGATTTAATCGAGAAGGCGCGCGAGATGAACCCTCAGCTGAAGGCTGTGATCTTATCCTGTCACGAAGATTTTCAATACGCGCAGCGAGCCGTAAAATTAAATGTAAGCGATTATATTCTAAAGGAGAGCCTTCGAATCGAGCAGGTCGTTTCCGTATTGGATCACCTGACGAAACGATTAACTGAAGAGAGACAAGCGGAAGATAACCGCCTCAGCTTACAAAACGTAGTGCTGCAAAATCTCTCCGCCATTCGCACCCGGTTTATCCGGAAGTTACTTGAACAGCCGGTTTGGAACGAAGCGGAATGGGCCGATGAAGCGGAGCGAATGGGGATACGGCTCCGAGACGGAATTCCTTACCTGCCGATCGCCGTATTTCCGGAACGCGCGGCCGAACTGGAGGAAAGATTCGGCGGGGCGATGAACATGCAGTTCGTCATCGATAACGCCCTGCAGGAATCGGTTCGTTACGAGGGACACGTATTATTCGTACCGAACGAGCATCGATATCTCTTTCTATTCCCCTTCCCTCCAACGTTAAAACGGAATCTGCATGAAGAGATTCGGACGGAACTGCTGCGCGTCCAACAACTGATGCACCGGCATCTGCGTATCGCCGTCTCCTTTTACTGCGGCGAAGTCAGCAACGATTTAGTCCAGTTGAAAAAACAAATCCAAGAGCTGTTTGAAGCGAAAACGTTCCGCTTTTATGCGGGCGAAGGAGTGTATACGAAACTGTTCCCCGCGGCCGCCGCGAAAGAAGATATTTTCCTGCACTACTCCAGAGCTTTCCAAGAGTTGAAAGACTGTGTGCTGCACGGCGATTCGGAGCTGATTGCCCGTACGGTTACGGAATGGGGAAAGTTTATTAAAAGCCGATTGTATCCGGTGGAAGCTGTGAAAAGTTGGGTTCTAAAAATAGCCATGGAGATTGAACTGAAATATACGGTCATGCAAAATTTTGTAACCAACTTCAATACCGAACTGCAGCAGCGTACGATCGCCTCGATCGAAACCTTAGATCACCTGCTGGAATGGCTGCACATCTTTGTCAAAGAAAAAGCGGATATTATCAAAAACTTGAGGAATCATTCCGTACGCAGGGAGGTCGCCGAAGCGCAACGGTACGTGCAAACTCATGTGGGGGAGAAGGTCTCCATGGAGGAAATGGCGCTTCGCTTGAATCTGAATCCATCCCATTTCAGCCGAATTTTTAGGCAAGAGACGGGAGTAACGTTCGTCGAATTCGTCACGCGAACGAAAATGGAAAAGGCGCGAGAGCTGCTTAGCCATTCCGACTTGACCGTTGCGGAAATTGCGGAGCAACTCGGGTATGAGCACGTCAGCTATTTCATTAAACTATTCCGGAATCATTCCCGGATGTCTCCGAACGAGTTCCGGAAATCGATGTAAGTTGCGGTTTCCCAAAGTTGTGAAAGAAACACAAAGAAACGGAGAATCCGACAAAAACGCGCACTCGGCGCTATGGTAAGATCAAGCTACATCCACAGGATAAGGCAGGGATCTTAGCCGATGCGAACCCATTTAGCCGGCGCGGACGGACTCCGCGCGATCGCTTGCTTGGCTGTAATCGGCCACCACTTCTCGCAGCGGCTGGCCATGCCGCAGCAGCCGGCATGGCTGCAGGAGCTGCAGGCCTTCGCGCTGCTCGGCAACGTCGGAGTCAGCGTCTTTTTTGTATTGAGCGGTTTTTTGCTGTCCTACCCGTTCTGGAGGAGCTATGTGGAGAACGAGGCATACCCGAGTCTCCGCGCCTACGCGCTTCGTCGGGCTGCCCGCATTATCCCGGGTTACTATGTCTCGCTGTTGTTTTGCGCGGCGGTCGCGGCCGCGATGAATATTCCGGTGGAGGCCTTCTGGACAAGGCTCATTGCGGGCCTTACCTTCACGGCCGGTTTTCACTATACGACGTTCTTTCCATCCGAGCTGAATGGGCCCCTCTGGTCTATTAGCTTCGAAGTGTTCTGCTATTTGCTGATGCCGCTGTTCATGTGGGGACTTTTCCGCGCGTTCGGCCGGCGCCGCTCGTTCCGGACAGCGTTCTTGTACTGGGGCGGTGCACTGACCTTCGTCTTTATCGCCAATCAAGGGGTGCACGCTTGGCTGACGCCGGAGGAGGAGGGGCGCGGCTGGCAGCACGGGCTCATCGGCGGGGCGAAATATTGGATGCCGAATTACAATCCAATAGGGTTCTTTGGCCATTTTGCCTTGGGCATTCTTTCCGCGGGCGCGGCCATCCGTCTAGGCAGGCAAACAACCGAGCGTATGCGGCTGTTTCGGGATCGGGGCGGGATGGATTGGATCGCCGGCGGCGCACTCCTTGCGGCAGGAGCGCTGCTGTGGCTCCTCCGTCGCGAACCTGAATTCAGCTTCAGCCTGCAGCAGCAGCCTTATTACTTTCCGCTGTTCCCAGGACTGGTAGCACTCTTTCTGGCGGCCGCCCCTCATTCGAAACGTGTCGGCGGTTTCCTCGACAATGCTTTTTTCCGGTTTACGGCAAAGCTATCCTTCGGTTTGTATATATGGCATTACACGCTGATCACGCTCGTCGAGCGGTATGCGATGACGGATTACCGGTACATGGGAGTCGTAGAGTGGCACACCTGGCTCGAGGTTTCCCTAGCACTCCTCGGAGTGTCGTATGCGGTTGCCGCTGTATCGTTTTATGCCCTGGAACAGCCATGTATCCGGATCGCCCGCAGATGGGAACATCGTATGCGGCCATTCCGTAAGGATTCGACGGAGAATGCCATGATGCGTACGTCGACAAAGGAGTCAGCCCAAGGCTGACTCCTCCGTAAAATCTACTCCTGCTGCTCTTCCTCGAACAACCGCTCGCCGCGGTACAAGCGCCAGGCGATCTTGGCCGTATGCGGGAGCTCCCGCGCGCTCGGCGCATGCGCGGCCAAATAGCGGGCGCACGCGATCAGGCACGTCTCCTTCGCCTGCGCCGCGAAGGCGTCGGAACGCGTATCCCAATGATCATATTCGGCAACCGCGGCCTCGTAAAGCTGGAACGTATGGAAATCGGCGTCCTCGCGCAGCAGACAGAGCCCCAGCGTGCCGAGCAGCCCCTGCGGGTCCCGCCCTTCGGCGAGGTAGCCCGCGACCCAGCTTGCCGCTTCGTCCACCTGCTGCCTGCGGTCCATCAAGTCGAGCAGCTCCTCCGTTTCGAATCGGCCGACGGCCGGCTTCGGCCTCGGAGCCCGCGGAACGTTGAGGAACCGGTCATGGTAGATCGCCATGGCCCCGTAATATAACGCTCGATTCAGCAGCGGCTCCTTCGTGCGGCGAAGTCGTTCGTGTACCGCATGCGCATAGGTGAAAGTATGCAGCACGGAGACCCAGTCGCCGAACTCGTTTTGCGTGTGGAAGCGGACGATCCGCTCGGCCGCCGCCAAACAAATCAGCTGCGCGAGCCGCACCGGCGATATTCCCTGCTGCAGATGCCGAGTGAGCCGATCGATGGTTTCGAGCGGACGATCGCCGAGAAGCAAGTCGATGAACTCCCGCTCATCCAGCGGGTCGGCCGGCGCCGCAGTCGCAGTCGGAAGCTCCAATTGTTCGAATGCTTGTTTGATGGGGGAGACGAGATCGAGCGGCGCCTGCCAATGATGAAGCTCTTCGCTGCGCGTCGGCGAACCGATGAGCGGAACAAGCGAGGCGAGAATCGGCTCCGCGAGCTCGCCGCTCAGACGTTCCAGCGCTTCGAACGCCTTATTGTGAAAATCGAAGGTATGCCCGCCGTCCAAGTAGAAATGGTCCGTCACCGAAATCAGCATCATATCCGCCAGTTGTTCGGACGAGGTGCCGCACGCGATCGCCGTCGACAGCACCTTCTCCGCCCCTTGGGTGTCGCGCACCTCGACGCAGCCGCGGTACCATTCCTTGAGTCTGTCCATTGGCGCGGCCCGGGAGGGCAGCGTGCCGAGCGAATGGCGCGGCGCACGGCCGGCGCTGGCCCTTGCGACGTGAACCAACCCGTGGTACAGCGCAAGAATACGTCCGGTTCGATCCAGCTTAGGCAGCACGTTCCGCATCGCCGTTAAGATCGTTAATCCCGCACCCCAGCCGTTGCCTTGCGATACGCCGAACGCGACGCCGATCCGAACGATGTCGTCCGCCGACACGCCGGCTTCGATTAAGCCGACGACCGCTTTCGCAATGACGATGCCGATATTTTGCTCCAACCCTTCCCGCAGCCGCCGCTTCAAATTATCCGCATCCCGAACGTTTCTCGGTTTAGAGCTGACCCAGACGTCCTCGTTCTCCACTTTCACGTCGTACGCGGGCACATCGTCCGCCCAAGGATCCAGCGTCCCCCCGCTGCAAATATCGAATCGCGCGTGATGCCAATGGCATGTGAGCAGTCCGTTGCAAACGCTTCCCAAATGAAGCGGAAAGCCAAGATGAGGGCATCGATTGTCGATCGCTCTTACCTGCCCCTCGTGATAAAATACCGCGATCCCGCCTTTCACCACTTTGGAGCCTGCCTGCTTCAACTCGTCCAACGTCCCTGCGCGAACCCATTCCGTCGAACTTATGACCGTCTCCCCCCATCCAAGTTTTTCCTACTTCATAAGTATACAATATTTTCCCGAAATCGGGGCCAAATGCAACGAACGCAACAGAGGAGCGGTAAACAAAATAAATTGTTTATTCGACATCCGTCGATTATTATATAGTAATAATTTGTACTGAATGCGGGGGAATATCTTCGATGACCAAAGTGGATCGGCGCATTCTTAAGACGCAGGAAGCATTGAAGCGAGCGGTTCTTGAACTGATGGCCGAAAAAAATTTCGACGACATTACCATACAGGATATCGCGGATCGGGCCAACGTAAACCGCGGGACCATTTATCTTCATTATCAGGATAAATACGATCTGTTGGATAAGCTCATCGAAGCGCACTTGAACGAATTAGGGGAGATGGACGAGTGGGCATGTAAAATGGATTGGGTCGACGCCCTTATCCCTTATTTTGAATATTTCGAGAAGCATTATTTATTTTTCTCGACGATGCTGGCAAGCAAAGGGGCCCCCTTCTCCTTCAGAACGCGTCTTCTTTCTTCTTTTATGGAAGGATTCAAAGCAGAGATCGACAGAGAGAGCGGAAAAAACGCGGATGTAAGCGATGACGTGTTGCTGCAGTTCGCCGGGACAGCTTACGTCGGGGCGATCGAATGGTGGATCAGAAACGGAATGCCCCACCCGCCGCAAGCGATGGCCAAACAAGTCGGAATTTTATTAGGAAGAACTTTATAATCCAGAAAATAGACCGGTCCGTCGAACGGTCCATAGCTGGACGAAAGAAACATCTAACGTCGACTCTCTAAGCTTTTTTGCTGCTTCATGACCTTTTCCCGGATCCCGGCTTCCCAAGACGACCTCATACCCATTCGAAGCCAATTGCTTGACCGATTCGTATCCGATTCCTCGATTCCCGCCGGTGACGTGCGCCCCATTCCGCTTTAGATCGGCGCAGCCGCTCCAACGAAAGAGGCACACCGGTGTAGGCGTGCCCCACATATTTACTAGGATCGTTACTCGTTCTCCATCGTGCTGATGTCGATCACGAAACGATACCGGACATCCGAAGCCAATACGCGTTCCCAAGCTTCGTCGATTTGGCTCGCGGCGATCACTTCGATCTCTGGAGCGATGTTGTGTTCGGCGCAAAAATCCAACATCTCCTGCGTCTCGCGTATACCGCCGATCATCGATCCGGCGAAAGACCGGCGATGAGGGATCAGCGAGAATACCTGAACAGGCAGCGGTTCCGACGGCGCGCCGACGTTGACCAGCGTACCATCCAGCGCCAGCAGCGATAAGAAGGCGTTGATATCGATCTTCGCGCTCACGGTATTTACGATCAGGTCGAACGAACCGGCCAGTTTCTTGAACGTCTCCGGATCGTTCGTCGCATAATAATGATCCGCGCCAAGCCGCAAACCGTCTTCTTTCTTCTTCAAGGTTTGAGATAACGCCGTAACCTCCGCCCCCATGGCGCGAGCGAACTTAACTGCCATATGGCCAAGCCCGCCGAGCCCCACGACGGCTACCTTTTTGCCCGGAGCGGCTCCCCAATGCCGCAGCGGCGAGTACGTCGTGATGCCGGCGCACAGCAGCGGCGCAGCGGCGTCAAGCTCGATTCCGTCAGGAATCCGAACCACGAAGTCTTCGGTTACGACGATGCGGGTGGAGTAGCCGCCCTGCGTATACTGCCCGTACCGGTCGATGGCCCCGTAAGTGCCGGTCATTCCGTTCAGGCAATACTGCTCTTCTCCATCACGGCAGTGGACGCACTCCCTGCAGGAGTCGACCATGCAGCCTACCCCTACGCGATCGCCGACGGCAAACTTGGTCACTTCCGAACCGACCTGGGCGACGATTCCGGCGATCTCGTGCCCCGGCACGAGGGGGTATTGCACCGGGCCCCAGTCGCCGCGAGCGGTATGGATGTCGGAGTGGCAAATACCGGCGTATTTAATCTCAATGAGGACGTCGTACGGTTGTAGGTCTCTGCGCTCGATTACGGTCTGTTCGAACGGGCCATGAGCGTTGAAAACGGCGCGAGCATTGGCAGTAATCATATTGATCCCCCTGTGAATGAAATTTCAAATAACGAACCCTAAATGAATAAACAAAAGTGATTGTCTATTCAACTAATGTCTATTATATAATTAGACCATCGGCAATCAATGGTTAAAACAACGCGATTTGTTGATATTTCAACGTAAGAAGCAAAAGTGTCGATTATCTCGATACGAAGAGTTGATTGTCTGCTGCCTTGACATCGCGAACAGGAGCCCTGCGCATATTGCACAGGGCCCCTTAAAGAACCGTCTAATCCGACTCAACAAGATTCACGAGCAATCGGAGAACCTCTAGCTTTCGTTCGCGGGCGATCCATAGGGCTTCGGCTTCTTGCGTACTGATCAACCGGAAACGCGCTCGCTCGCCGGGACGCATCTGGGCAATGACAGGAAGGTCCACGGACGCCACCTGCGCGATCCTAGGGTAGCCTCCCGTCGTCTGGCGATCCGCCATAAGCACGATCGGCCGACCGTCAGGAGGCACCTGCACAGTGCCCATCGTGACCGCTTCCGAGAGCATATCCGTCCTAGACTCTAAGTGTATAGGCGGTCCACTGAACCGTGCACCCATACGATCCGATTCAGCCAGCATCACGAACGGCTGCAGCAAGAATCGGTCCCGGCTTTCGCCAGTGAATCGCTCCCACTCGCATCCTTGCATGACGCGCACTTCGGCAGCGCCATTCCCGAGCTTCGCCATGCCCGGAGTTCTCCATTCGGCACCGAGAAACCAGGCTCCGGCATGGTAACGGTCTATGTCGCCCTTCTCCTCCGGGTTCGTGCGCCGCCGCGGCATGTTCGAAACGATCTCCAACCGATCTCCTGCCCGCAGCGTTCTTCCCTCTAAGCCGCCGAAGCCGTTGCGCACAGCCGTCGAACGGCTTCCCAGCACCTGCGGAACCGAGATTCCGCCGCGGAACGCAACGACTGTGTGGTAACCTTCCGACGCCGTCCCGAACGTGATCGTGCATCCCTTCGGAATCGTTACCGGCCTCCACATCGGCAGAGGATCGCCGTCGACGCGCGCATGCATGTCCGCTCCGCATACCGCCGCAACGACTTCTTCCTCCGTCACCATTTCAGCTCCCGATAGAGTCATTTCCAATGCGGCCGCATCGTCGGGATTGCCTACCAGGATGTTGGCTAACCGCAGCGACAATTCGTCGACCGCCCCGCCGACGGAGACCCCGAACCGCTGCCACCCCGTTCTTCCTCGATCCTGCACTGTAGTGAACAGACCAGGCTTCATGATCGTCAATGTCAATTACATGCCCCCGCTTCCATCCCCATGAGAGACTGGTTTGAAATAAACCGTGTCCCCTGCAGTCAAAACACTCGGAGGCGTCCGATCCGGTTGAAACAGCGGCAGCGGCGTGCGCCCGATCAAACGCCACCCGCCGGGCGATGCGAACGGATATACGCCCGTCTGGCTTCCGGCGATTCCGACGCTTCCTGCCGGGACGCGTTCTCGCGGAGTCGACAGGCGCGGCGCCGATATGCGCTCGGACATCCCGCCGAGATACGGAAACCCGGGCATAAAACCGATCATATACACCTTATACGACCGTGACGTGTGGATGCTTACGACGTCCTCGGCGGAAAGTTGATTGCGCTCGGCTACGAACGGCAAATCCGGTCCGCACTCCGAGCAGTAACAGACGGGAATTTCCACCGCGTTCTCGGTAAGCGCGCCTGCGCCTGCACCTGCGACAGCCGCCGCTCGAGCGCGGACGCGCTCCGAGCGCTCCTCTAACCACCGCACCACTTGCGACTGCGCATCTCTTACCTTCCAACTCGTTTTAACGACAGCGATCGGATCGTAATATACGGCCGCCGCTCCATAAGACGGGACCGCTTCTACAAAACCGGGAAACGGTTGTTCCTCCAGAATGCGCGTGAATTCTAACACCTTACGATGCGTATCCGGATCGATGCCGCCTCCGTAATGGACAATGAACGCCCGCTCCCCCAATGGAACGATCCTCACACCATTTTCCAATCCCTATGCCCCCTTCCATGCCCCGCAGGAGCTTTTAGACAGGCGCCCAAGCCGTCAGCAAATCGCCTCTCGGACGTTCCGCGACGCTTCTCCACGACCCGGACGCGATTTCCGGGAAGCTCTTCGGGTCTTGCCTTACATATAAATAAACCCAGCCTTCGCGATTTCCGTCGATATCGACGACGCGCACGCGCTCATATTCGTTGCGGAGGTCTCCCGGTCCGTAAAATTGCTCCAATCGGTCCAACGCCGGCAGACCGGCTTCGCGGATGATCATCCATTCGCCGACGATCATGCCGTCAGCGCGGCTCTCGGACAGCATGAGCGCGGGATACGGTCCGACATTGTACAGCTTCCCTCGGATCGCGCCAGGTTCGGCAGCTAACAAATAAGGAGCGATAATATGATGGTTGGCTTCCCCTGTTAACAACGTGCCATATACAAAAAGGCTAATCATGGCCAAAACCCCTCTCGTAAAGTTGTCCTTGGGCCGACAAGGCCGTCAGGCCTCCGTCGCATTGCGGCGTTCATTCGGAAGCAGCAAAGCCAACACGCCTAGCAAAGGAAGGTACGCGCACAGCCGCATAACGAATTCAATGCCTCTCGCATCGGCCGCCCAACCGAGCACGGCCGAGCCGAGACCTCCGAGACCGAACGCCAGACCGAAAAACAATCCGGAAATGAGTCCGACATTCCCCGGAATCATCTCTTGCGCATAGACGACGATAATCGAAAACGCCGACGACATCACGAACCCCGCGCAAATGACAAGCACGCCGGAAGCGAACAAATTTGCGTACGGCATCAACAGACAAAACGGCGCCGCCCCGAAAATAGATAGGAAAATGACGTTCCGGCGGCCGAACCGGTCCGCAATCGGCCCTCCGACCAGCATCCCGATCGCCGACGCGAACAAAAACGCAAACAGCAGCAACTGCGCATGCGCGATCGGCAAACCGAAGCGATGAATCAAATAAAACGAATAGTAGCTAGTAATGCTGGAAACATATACATACTTGGAAAAAAGCAAAAATACGAGGATCGCGACCGTCCAAGCGATCTGGCGCCGAGATAATGCCGCGGAGCGGCTTGCGCGCTGCGCCCCGCGCTTGGCATGCATCGTCATGTGATTGCGATACCAGCTTGCCACGTACATCTGGATCACGATGCAGGCCGATGCCGCTATCGAAAACCAGATGACGCCGAACTGCCCCAATGGGACGAACACCACCGCCGTCATTATCGGTCCTAGGGAGGTACCGATCGTGCCGCCGACTTGAAATATCGACTGCGCGAGTCCTCGCCTGTTCCCGGCGGCCATATAAGCGACCCGGGAAGACTCCGGGTGAAAGACGGCGGATCCGATGCCGATGGCGATCACGGCGAGCAAAATGACGCCGAAGCTCGACGCCAAGGATAGAGTAACGATACCGGTCAACGTGAAGACGACCCCGATCGGCAATACATTTGGCCGGGGATGCGCATCCGCCGCTTTCCCGACCACCGGTTGCAGCAATGCGGCGGTCGTGCTCATGCAGAAGGCGATCAGCCCGATCTGCTTATACGTCAGTTGCAGAGATTCTTTCAAAATCGGAAATAGCGCCGAAACGGTCGACTGCATCGCATCGTTCAATAAATGTACGATACTGATGGCGATCAGAATCGGAAAAGCGGTCGGCGTTACGGCAGGCATCGATTTCGTTTGAATGCCGGACATTCGTTTGCGATCTTCCTCCTCTCATAAAGTCTTTTTTAAAGCGAAAATTGGTTCCCCTGCATCCCCCCTTTCCCAAAAAAAGCGCGCAAAAAGCCCCCATCCAGCTTACGAGACATAGAAAGATAGACGGAGGCTTCCGTCGTATTCGGCAACTGGCTGGCATCGCGGTCTTTAGGCAAATCCGCATTAGCCCCTGTAGCTTTGCGTCGCCACTTTTCAGTGGGTTTGCTATTGTCGTACGAAGTATGAAATTGTCAAAAAAGGCAATATTGTGTATGTGATATACACTATACTAAGATATTAAATCATTTTCAATAGAGAATTAATATAACGTTTTGTAAATTGCCCAATCTCCGCGAGCCAAGGGGATCGCAAGTCCGACGTTCATGAGCCGGTCGCCGCCGGTAAGCATGGCCAAACAAAAAGACAGGAGCATCCTGTTTCGCTCCTGTCCTTGCATTCTCCGCCACATCGAATTTGTCGCAGTTCTATTGCGGGTGCCCGTATTCTTAAAATACGCTCCCGCCGAAGAGGAATCGGTATTCCCAATGCCTGCCCTCAAAGGAGTCTACCCGGACGCCGCCGGCATCTTCGGAGTACGTATGAAGCACTTTGCCGTTCCCGATGTAGATTCCGTCGTGCGTGATCCGTTGGCTGCTTTTGTTGATCCCGCTATAATTTGATGCCCTTGATCCTTTGTACGACATGAAGAACATGATGTCCCCCGGCTTCAATTGTCTCCAGTCGGACGTTGTTTTTCCGATTCTACGTACGTAATCCCCCTGTGTTCGGGAGTTTGAAGGCAGCGTGATTCCTGCCCCGTCAATATAGGCTTGTCTAACAAAATCGGAACAGTCGAACGTCCTTGTGTTACTGCGGCTCGAGCCGAATTCATAGGGCGTCCCCAAATACTTCATGCCGGCGTCGATGACATTCCTTACAGCTGCGTTAGTCGCCGGTGCCGGCGCTGTCGGGGCCGGGGTTGCCGGGGCGGGGGTTGTCGGTGCCGGGGTTCCCGCATTTGCATTATTCCCCGTAATATTTACGTATTTGCTCGAAGAAGATACGTACCCGACTCGGCCGTTCGCATCCCGCACTTTCAACCAGTAGCGGTTGACGTTCTCGAGAATTTGAAGCCTTTCCCCTTCTCTTGCGTATCGGATTTTGTCCCCCTGCACCGACGGCCTCTCGCGCAGCGTCACGGATCGTTTGACTTCGGCAACCGCTGCATTGGCATTCGAGGAGGGTGGATTTGTCGCCGGTGCCGGCGCTGTTTTAATATCTACGTATTTACTTGAAGAAGATACGTACCCGACCCGGCCGTTCGCATCCCTTACTTTCAACCAATACCGATTGACGTTCTCGAGAACATCGAGTCTTTCCCCTTGTCTTGCGTACCGGATTTTGTCCCCTTGTACCGACGGCCTCTCGCGCAGTGTCACCGTTCGTTTGACTTCGGCCACCGCTGCGTTGGCATTCGTCGTATGCAGCATTCCGACGGATGACCCTTCTTCCGATGCCATTTGGTTCGTAGTCGCCCCGTCATTCGTAACGGGATGAACGACTACATGATTGTCTTGTACGGAGTACCGAATCTCCCGCTGGAAGAGCTCCGAAAGTGCGGAAACGGGGACATGCGGTTTCCCGTTGATCAGCACCGGACGGCCTGATAGCTGAACCGGCTTTTCATCGATTTCCGCACGCGATTGATTCATGGCGATTTCGAAAATGACATCGGTATCCCCAATGCTAAGTACTTGCGCATTCGGGTTCCAGTTCGTACGATACCCGATCGCTTCCGACAAGTCCTGGATCGGGACATATTCATTGTTAACTAATGGGATGCGGCCGCTGTCTTCCGATGCAAGTGGAAGCTGCTGTCCTCCCCCTCCCCTTTCCGCACTTTGGATTTCCATATTGTCATTGGTATTGCCATTGCAAGCTGTCTGCAGGAGTAATGCCGCCATTAGCAGGCTTAACACATAACAGCGCATATCTTTGCGCATCAACTTCTACCCCTTTGTCAATTGGTTTTAGGGATAGGTTGAGTAAATAATGCAAAACTATGCAACATTTCCACGAATACACTCCTAAGAAAAAGGAGTACCCGATTCGTCGCGGGTACTCCATCCTCGATCACAATATAGATTCCGAAAAACCTACCCTTATATTGCCTAAAACGGACAAACTTTCCTTAGGATATCTGGTTTGCGTCGCTCGATCGACGGCGATCAAACCAAACTTTTGGTCATAACCGAGCTGCCATTCGAAGTTATCCAATAAGGACCAATGCATATATCCGATGACGCGAATGCCCTCTTCCACGCATTCGTGGACACCCTTCAACGCCCGCTTGATGAACTCTACGCGGTCCGCATCTTGATCGGTCGATATACCGTTCTCCGTAATCATAATCGGTTTATCCCAATGCTTCGATACGAATCGCAGCACGCCGGCCAACGCTTCCGGGTAATACTCGTAGCCCATTTTCGTTTTCCTGGCGGCCGGATCCAATGGAACAACGCCGTTCGGGCCATGGATTTTCCGGGAATAATTTTGGACTCCTAAGAAGTCGTCCTCTTGAAGATAAGGCAGGTAATGAAGGAAGTCGTCATGCTGCTCCGCTTTCACAAATTCCTCCCCGCCCGGAAGCGCCTGATGGTCATACAGCGAGAACGTAATGCCGACCTTGATATGGGGCTGCGCTTCTTTAATCGCTTGCCGCGCTCGCACATGGCATTTCATGATGAGCAGATCGCCATCGTCCGTTCGGTGAGATAGAAACGGATGGACCATCCTCGGGTCCATGCCGAACGACTGGCCCAGTGCCCTGTAGTACGTCTCCATCTTTACTTTCATATCCATATTCAGACCAACCTGAATGTCCCCGTCGGCAGCCGAATCCGCCTTGTCCTCTTTCGCCCCCGTCATCCTTTTCATAATTTTGGCGATTTGCTTCCCCATATTCGCTTCATTGATGGTACAAACGTAAGGAATGAGGCCGCCCAGCTCCGACACGACGAATGTACAGTAATTGGCGAAATATTCCGCTGTCGCTTCGCTCTCCCAACCGCCTTCTGCGATCAACCATTTCGGCGAGGAGAAATGATGCAAAGTCACTATAGGCGTTACGCTCAAGCGATGGCAAAATTCAAGAACGTCTCGATAATGCTCGATTTCCTCCCGGTCAAAGTACCCTTTGGAGGGTTCGATTCTAGCCCACTCGATAGAAAACCTGTATGCATTGAGGCCCGCATCCGCCAATAGTTGGATATCCTCCCGAAAGCGGCGGTAATGATCGACAGCATCCAATGATGGCTCTTTGAACGTAGTGCCAGGGAGGTGTTCCATCAGCCAAAAATCGCTGTTTACATTATTCCCTTCTACTTGATGCGCGGCGGTAGCGGCCCCGATCAAAAAATCGTCATGAAACTTCACTGAAACTCCTCCTTCATCGGCAATTAATTACTTTCCGCTCCCGGTAATCCGCTGTCGCTTCCTTATAATAGGGAGTGGGAACAGGACCTTGCAAAATCGGGTCCCCGACTTGTTCGAGCCAATCCCATAGCAATCCGTTCAATTCCGAATAAGCCTCTGCATACGCCGGGGTCGTCCGCGACGTTATGAAACTCGTTCGGATCTTTCGTTAGATCGAACAACTGAACGACAGGCATTTTGTCTTTATATTCCGGCTTGGCGAGGTTAACCGGCGCTTCGACCTTCCGAGTCGGCCAAAAATTGCGGATCAGCTTATAACGTTCCGTCCGAACGGAACGGCAAATAATTCGCGAACAGAGCGCCATGCCGGCTAATCCGTCGATATTCGGCGTATGAACGTATCCACTCCATAGCACCCAGGTCGTCTCACGGGAGCACACCTACATTTTACTGGTTTACCAGCGCTGTCTTGCTTTGCTTATAGCTGAAATCCGGAATGGACGTCCATCTTCTGCGCAATTCATGCGCTGCGGCCTTCGGTTTTCGATCTCGAGTAAAGATCCCCTTCTTATTGCCTTGTACCCGGATAATGCCCTGGCTCGTTTGGAAATCCGCGAAGTTCCATACCTGCTCGCCTACGAAATGCTCGAATTCGTCGAACACCTCATGATTCGCTCGCAAATATTCGACCTGGTACTCCTCTGTAAACATAACCGGATCGACGTCGTGCAGCCCGGCGATCGTATCGGCGCCGTACTCCGTCATCATGATCGGCTTGCCGGGACAACGCTGGATCCAGCCGTTCAGCTCTTTGCGAAGCGCCATCTTGGCCATCTCGAATTCCCCGCCGAGCGCGTACCAGCCGTAGTAGCGGTTTAGGCAAATGACATCGACCAACTCCGCCACCTTGTCGCGGTCGGGAGTAGCCATCATGATGTTCACGATCGTCACCGGCCGCTTCTGTGGGTCAAGCTCCTTCGTCAATTCGACGAGCGGCCGGAAATATTCCACGGCTCCCTCCTCCTCGGAAGCGGGCTCGTTCGCGACGCACCACATCACGACTGAAGGATGGTTTTTATCGCGAGCGACAAGCTCCCGAATCGCCTCCGCATGACAATCCTGGGTTTTCAATACTTCCCAAGTGTTTCTCTTCGGTCCGCGAGTCGGCGTGACATTAAAGCTCAGATGCAGGCCGACGGCAGGCGTTTCGTCGATGACGACGATGCCTTCGCGATCGGCGAGCCGCATCATTTCCTCCGAATACGGATAATGCGCGGTGCGGAACGAGTTGGCGCCGATCCACTTCATTAATCGGAAGTCCATCACGTTGGCCGCCTCATTGATGCCTCTTCCGTTCATCGGAGTATCCTCATGCTTGCCGAAGCCCTTGAAGTAGAACGGCTTGTTGTTGATCAAAAATTGGCCGTTCTTCACTTCCACGGTCCGAACGCCAAAAGGTTGTTCATAGACGTCTACGACATTTCCGTCATCGAGAAGCTCCAATCGAAGCTGATACAAGTATGCGTTCAATGGCTCCCAAAGCTTCGCCTGATCGATCGTAAGCGTACCTGCAGCGCCTAAGCTTTCCGCAACTCGATTCCCGTCTTCGTCGATGACGGCAACCTTCACCTGCACATCGCCTTCGATATCGGTTTCATAGCGAACGATGCCTTCCGAACCGCGAAGATCGGTGACGATCGTAACGTCCTTCAGGTAGCTCTTCGGCGTCGTATAAATCTTGACCGGGCGATGAAGTCCCGCGTAATTAAAGAAGTCGAAGTACGGACTGTTTTTGACGACCTTCCCGATTCCGGGCACCTCCGTCTCGCTATAGGAACCCATAGGAAGCGTCGTTTCGTCGACGATGTTGTTCACGGCGACCGTCACCCGGTTTTTCCCCGCATGTAAATACGCATTCACTTCGGCTTCGAACGGCGTAAAGCCGCCCGTATGCTCAGTGACGAGCACGCCGTTGACATATACTTTGGCTTTATGCGTAGCGCATCCGAAGCGCAGCACGATGCGCTGCGAGAACAGCATGCTCGGCACAGCAAAGTCTCTCTCGTACCACACCCAGCCGACATGGTTCCGAATGTCGGCCGTCACCCCCGCATCATTAAACGAGGCCGGTACAGCCATGCTGATCGAATCCGTAAGCGGAGCGTTCATCCACTCTTCTTCAAAGCCTTGTCCTGCGTCAAGTTTGAATCTCCAAATGCCCCCTAAATCAATGACGTTGCGCGTTTCCGTTACGATTGGATATAGCATCCTGTTTCGCTCCTTATACGTAAATTTCTTTACCCTTTCACAGCGCCGATCATGATCCCTTTGACGAAATACTTCTGGAAGAACGGGTACGCAACGAGTATTGGTAAAGCCCCGATGACCGCAATCGCCATTTTCACCGAATCTGAAGGCATTTCCGCTAATGCGGCGCCGGCTTCCGCACCCATGGAATCTTTAATGAAGTTCATATCTTCCATAATTCGCTTCAATAAATTTTGAATGCTGAATAACTCCGGCTTCGTGATATAAATCATGCCGTTCTGCCAATCGTTCCAATACATGATGGAAATGAACATTCCGATGGTCGCCATGATCGGCGTCGATAATGGAAGAACGATCGACCAGAGCGTTCGGAACTCCCCGGCGCCGTCAAGCTGCGCGGACTCGAGCAGCGCGGCCGGAATCGTCGTCTGGAAGAAGGTCCGCATGAGCATGACGTAAAATCCGTTGGTCAACAACCCAGGAATGATGAGCGCCCAAATGGTATTTTTCAATTCGAAAAATTGCGTGTATACCAAGTAGCTAGGGACAAGTCCGCCATGAAACAGCATGGTGAAAAACACCAGAAACATAATGAGATTGCGATGCGGCGTCACGCTTCTGGATAGCGGGTAGGCAAGAAGGGCCGTAATCGTTACGCCAAGCAACGTTCCAAAGATCGTGATGAAGAGCGTGACTCCGTAAGCGCGGATAATATCCGCTCCCCTGTCGAACAAATACGTATACGCGTCAGCGCTAAATACCGTTGGATAGAAGGAATACCCGTTGGCGATAATGCTGTCCTGATCCGTTAACGATGCGGAAATTAACAGTACGAACGGGGCAATGCATGCTGCAGCAAACAAAAACAAAGCGATGTGACTAACATACGTTATTCCTTTGCCATCTTGTTTCAAGGGAATCACCTCCTAGAATAATGCATTTTCTTTGCTGTACACTCTTACCGTGTAGTTCGCTAGAAGGACGAGTATAAACCCGACGATCGATTGGTATACGCCTGCCGCCGTAGACATGCCGATGTCGCCGTGGCCTAGTAACCCGTTAAACACGTAGGTATCGATGGTAGACGTCGTTTCGAACAAAGCGCCGGAGTTCAACGGTACTTGGTAGAACAACCCGAAATCGGAGTAGAAAATCCGTCCAACGGCAAGCAACGTCAAAATGATGATGACCGGCATCAGCATCGGCAGGGTGATATGTAAAATTTGCTGCCAACGATTCGCTCCGTCCAGTCTCGCCGCTTCGAAGTACTCTTCATCGATGCCGACCAAGGCGGCAAAGAATACGATGCTGGAGAAGCCTACTCCTTTCCAAAAATGCACCAGCGTCAGAATCGTCGGCCAATAGCTTGCTTCCGTATACCAGGAAATTCCCTCCTCGTTCCCGAACCACGGCAGCACCGTCCGATTCAAGAAACCGGTTTCCGGACCCAGCACGGCAAACACCAGATAGCTGACGATAACCATTGAGATTAAGTGCGGAAGCGTAATAATAGCCTGATAGGTTTTCATTAACACTTTCTGTTTGATCTCGTTCAGCATAATGGCGGTGGCTAATGACAGGACCGTTCCGACTACGATGAAGAACACGTTGTATAGGATTGTATTTCTCGTAATGATGTACGCATCCGATGTTTTAAACAAATACTCGAAATTGGCGAGGCCGATCCAATCGCTGTTCAAGATGCCTTTCGCGAAATTGATGTCCTTGAATGCGATGACGATTCCCAGCATCGGCAAGTAATTGTTAAATAGAAAATAAAGCAGTCCGGGGATCATCATCAGTAAAAGCGGTGCATACTTTCGGTATTCGCTGGTTCGTTTCCTTACTTTCGGCTGAGCCAGCACTACGGCTGTCGGTGCGGCTTGCTTCATCGCTGCATCCCTTCCTTTGTCCAGTACTTATCTCTTATCTCCATCATAAAGGAGAGCTCGTCGGCAGGCTTTCCGCGACACGACTTATTCATTTGCAGTTTCACGACTTTCTGACGGATGCACGCCCACCCGAGGCAGTTCAACTTGCGGTTGAATAGGAAATGCCGAGTGATCGCTCACCCGGCACGGTGTGTTGAACTACTGCTTTCCAGCCGCCCATTCGTCCAATTGCTTCTGCTTCTCTGCGATGACTTTCTCGATGCCGGCCTTCTTCAGCTTGTCGATAAACTCGGGGAGCTTGTCGGCAGGGTCCACCGAGCCTGTTTCCAATACCCGCTTATACTGCTCGACCACATTACTGAGCGCTGCCGTTTCGTTTTTAAGCGCGCTTGCATTATACGAAAAGCCTAGCGCCTTGGACTTTTCCGTCGTTTGGTTAAATTCCTTCACATTCTGCCACAGGTTCGGATCTTCCGACTTCATCGTGTAGCCGATGAAGTGGTTAGGAATGATTAACGTGTTCAATGAGTAACCGACATTGGCGGCTGTCACTCCCGCCGGGTAATCGATCACATTGTCCGACACCTTCACGTAATGCTTACCTTCGACGCCCCACTTGAACAGGTTCAATACCTCTTTATCCGTGTACAGCAGATTGAGGAACATCATGGCCCGCTCGGGATCCTCGGACTGCTGGGCGATCGTCCACATGCCGGAGAGAATATGATTCGTCTCCGTGTAAGCGGGAGTCAATTGCGCATACACCAATTCCATGCCTACGGCACGGGATTCGTTCTCAACATTTCCCGGAGCGTAGTTATGCATATAGGAGAAAGCTTTTTTCGCTTTGAGGAATTCAGTCGGAACGCTTTGCGTCGTCGCTGCATCCTTGTTGATGTAGCCAGCCTTATACCACGCGCGAACTTTGTTCAATAAGTCGGCATACTCGGGCCGCTCGTAATGGTTCTCTACCTTCATCCCGTTGTCGAAGCCGGGCAGCACCCCATAGCTGTCTCCGAGACGGTCGAACGTT